>NZ_PDJU01000012.1 GCF_004116455.1 Arcobacter sp. F155 | reverse complement strand
TAGTAGATAAATTAGGTATCTCAGAAAATATAGCAAATATGATAGTAAATAAATTTAAAAAAGATATAACAAAAGATTTAGAAGATTTAGAGAGTTTAATTGAAAATCAAGAGAAAGAAGCAATAGCCCAAAAGGCTCATTACATCAAAAACTCTTGTTTAAATGTCGCTTTAGATGATATTTGTGAGTTATTGCAAAAGTTGGAAAAAGTTGATATTGAAAAGATTGATAGTAATAAACTTTTTAATGAAATAAAAAGTAAGATAAAAGAAATATTATAAAAAAGGAGTTTCAATGAGAGGTGTTATTTTTACAGAGATGATTGAATTTGTAGAAGAGGCTTTAGGATATGAAGTTGCTGACAAGATGATTGAAAAAGCTCATTTAGATAATGGAGGAGCCTTCTCTCAAGGAGGTAATTATCCTTTTGATCAAATGGTTAAGATGCTAACTGCACTTTCAGAAATCACAGGAAAGCCACCCCATGAACTTCTATTTATTTTTGGAGAGCATCTATTCTCAATTTTAGTAAAACTTTACGGAAAAGATATCAAAAATGCTGGTTCTGCACTTGATTTTATAGATAGTGTTGAAGAGTATGTGCATGTTGAAGTAAAAAAACTATATCCAGATGCTGACTTACCAAAGTTTACTACAGAAGAAAAAGATGAAAATCATTTAGTACTTGTCTATGAGTCTAATAAAAAGTTAGAGTCTTTTGCTAAAGGCTTAATTACTGCATGTGGAAAGTTTTTTAATGAACCATTAAATGTTAATGATGAAATAATAAATGAAACTCCACATCAAGTAAGATTTACAATTACAAGAGTTTAAAATGATTGAAGAGCAAAACCCTTGGAAAAAACGTTTTGAAAGAGAACGAAATGCAAGAAAAGAGAGTGAAGCTTTATTAGAAGAAAAAAGTATTGAATTATGGCAAATAAATCAAGACTTAGAAAAAGAGGTTGAAAAACGAACAAAAGACCTTGAAAGTGCTTTAATTGAAGCAAATAAAGCACACAAAGCTAAA
The DNA here is from genome assembly GCF_004116455.1 of Arcobacter sp. F155. Taxonomy (NCBI): domain Bacteria; kingdom Pseudomonadati; phylum Campylobacterota; class Epsilonproteobacteria; order Campylobacterales; family Arcobacteraceae; genus Arcobacter; species Arcobacter sp. F155. The sequence continues at coordinate 101,255 of NZ_PDJU01000012.1, read as the reverse complement.
TCTGATTTTCTAGCTAATATGAGCCATGAAATTAGAACACCTCTTAATGCAATCATTGGTTTTGCACAATACTTATCGAAATCAGAAAAATTAGATACAAAAGATAGTAAATACGCATCTATTATTGAAACTAGTGCCGTATCTTTACTATCAATAATCAATGATATTTTAGACTTCTCAAAAATAGAAAATGGAAATTTTGAAATATTTAAAAATAAATGCGAAACTTACAAACTATGTAAAAATGTCGTAGAACTATTCTCTCAAAAGATGGGAGAAAAATATATAGATTTCAATTTTAATTTTGATGAGAATATACCTAAAAGTATAGTTACAGATGAAGTAAGATTAAAACAAGTTATCTCGAATTTATTATCAAATGCTATTAAGTTTACACAAGAAGAAGGAAGTATTACTTTTAATGTAAAACTAATAGAAAAAAATGATAATCTTGCCCTACTTTTATTTGAAATAATTGATAATGGTCTTGGTATCCCAAAAGAGAAAATTGAAGCTATTTTAACTCCTTTTATTCAACTAGAAAATGTCACAAATAAACAACATGTAGGTACAGGGTTAGGATTAAGTATTTGTAATAATATTTTAAAACTGCTTGATTCAAAAATAGAAATAGAAAGTGAAGAGAATAAAGGTAGTAAATTTAGTTTCTATTTAGAGTGTAATATATCTTCTGAATTAGAAGAAGAGCTTGATGAATATGTAGAAGAAGAAAACTATAATATAAATGTCCTTTTAGCAGAAGATAATAGTGCTAATCAAGAGCTTATGAAACTAGTATTTGAAGAGTTAAAACTAAATCTTACTATAGCAACAAATGGATTTGATGTAATAGAAAAATATATACATAATCCAAATCTTTATGACATTATTCTTATGGATATAAATATGCCTGAAATAAATGGCATAGAAGCATATAAAGAGATAAGAGCTTTTGAGAAAAAGAAAAGCTTAAATAGTACTCCTATAGTAGCATTAACTGCGAATGCAATAAAAGGAGATAAAGAGAGATTTATTGACCTAGGAATGAATGATTACCTAAGTAAACCTATCAAACTACCAGAATTAAAAACTCTTCTATCAAAATATTCAAAAAAATAAGAGTAAAATAAATGTAATTTTCTTAAAACTAAAAGATAAATTAGTAGAAATATTACACTAGGTTATAATTTTATCCTTAATTTGAAGAAATTCATAAGTTAAATAAAAGAAAAAAGTGATAAAATTTAGTTTTATATAAACAAGGAGATTAAATGAAAAAGATTGTTTTAGGAACAATGATTGCTGCTGCTTCATTAATGGCTGCAAACTGGGCACCATGTGCTGGATGTCATGGGGCTGCTGCAGAGAAACCTGCACTAGGAAAGTCTGCTGTAATTAAAGGTTGGCCAGTTGAAAAAACTGTTGCTGCATTAAAAGGTTACAAAGATGGTTCTTACGGTGGTGCTATGAAAGGTGTTATGAAAGGTCAAGTTGCAAGACTTTCTGATGCTGATATTGAAGATTTAGCTAAGCAAATCGCTGCATTCTAATTAGCTTTTCATATAATAAAAAGTGAATCACTTCTTAGGTGGTTCACTTTTTTTATGCTCTTTCGCTTTTTTTACTTTTTCCTCTTTTTTAACAGCATCATTTAAATCATCAGTTCCATCAAATAATAATCCATCCATCATTTTTCTACTATCATCAAACTGGCCGCCTTTTGCACCCCAGATAAATACTGCTAGAATTGCAAAAGAGACAACAAGTCCTACAATTAACATCATCAATAAAGTATCATTTATCATTTTTTTATCCTATTTATTTTTGTTTAATTCTCATAGAGTTTGCAACTACTAGTAGTGAACTTAAACTCATAGATAAAGCTGCCACTAAAGGTATTACAAGTCCTGCCATTGCTAAAGGTATAGTTATTGCATTATACACTAAAGATAAAGTAAGATTCTGTTTTATAAACTTATAGGTTCTTCTTGATATCGTAAATGCTTTTAAAAGACTTTCTAATGAATTATTTAATAAAACAACATCAGATACAGAAATTGTTACATCTGAAGAGTTACCCATAGCTATGGCAACATCTGATTTAGCTAAAGCAATAGAATCATTAATACCATCACCAGCCATAATAACTGTTTTTCCTGACTCTTTTAAACTTTTTATATATTCTGCTTTTTTTATAGGATTAATTCCTGCTACAAAAGTTTTAATTCCAACTTGAGATGCAACTTTAGAAGCTACACTTTCATTATCACCAGTTAACATCACTACATCTAAACCATTTGAGTAAGCATCATCAATAAGCTCTTTAGCACCTTCTTTTATCTCATCTACTAATTCAAACGTTGCTATTACTCTTCTATTAATTGCAAAAATATATACTGTATTATTTGAATCAAATTTATAGTTAATACCACTGTCTTTTAGAAGCTCAATATTTCCACCCATAAGATGAAACAGTTTTCCATCTACATTTTTATATTTTGCTTTTATTCCCTTTGCTTCAACTTGTTTTACATCAAATATATCTTTTATCTCTAAAGATAACTCTTTTTCAAGATGTTTCTTAACTGAAACAGAAACTGGGTGAGTTGAAGCTTCCAATACAGAATATAAAAGATTTAACTTATGAATATTATCATCTAAAAGCCTCATTTTTTTAACTTTTAATTCACCCTTTGTAATAGTTCCTGTTTTATCCATCACTAAAGTATCTGCTTTAGCCATTGATTCAATATATTTTGCTTCTTTAAAAAGTAGACCTTTTTTAGCAAGTTCTGAAATACCAACCAAACTTGCAATTGGTGTAGCAAGAGCTAAGGCACAAGGACAAGCAATAACAATAACAGAAATAGCTACAATAAATGATTTCTCAAAATGATTAGTTCCCTCATAATCAAAACCTAAATCTATCCCTAAGAAATACCAAACCAAGAAAGTAAGTAAAGATAAAGAAAGAATAGTGAGAGTAAAACCTTTTGATACTTCATTTGCTTTATGCTCAATTTTTGGTTTTGAACTAAGAGAATCTTCTAGTAGAGTTACAATAGAGTTTAAAGTTGAATCTTTATATGTTTTACTAGCTTCATATCTAATAACACTATCACTGTTTATTGTTCCACTAAATACTTTTTGACCTTTCTTTTTATAAATAGGTAAAGACTCACCCGTTAAGCTTGATTCATCAAAATTACCTTCTCCACTAGTAATAAAACCATCAATACAAACTTTTTCGCCAGACCTTAACTCAATAATATCACCTACTTTGATACTATTTAGTGGAATTGATTTTTTAACTCCATCTTTTACTACAGTTGCTTCTAAAGGAAGTGTTCCTTTGATTTTATCTAAAGTATCTACAGCACTTTTTTTACCAATTACTTCTAAATACTTTCCAACTAATACAAAGGTAATAATCATAGCAACGGAGTCAAAATAGCTTTCACCTTTTGCCCCAAAAAGAATAAATAGTGAATAAATATAAGTTAGCGTTGCTCCTGAACTAACCAAGAAGTCCATATTTAAAATACGATTTCTTAAACCATAATATGCACCACGGAAGAATATCCATCCAGAATAGAATAATACAGGAGTTGCAAGAATAAATTCACCTAAATGAACAAAACCTCTTACTTCTTCATCCATTCCTGTGAAAAAGCCAGTATATTTTGCAACAGAAAGCATCATAATATTCATACTTGCAAAAACTGCAACCATCATACGAATAAAGTAGTCTCTTTTTGATTTTACAGCTTGTTCATCAGCAGTACTTGCATCATAAGCATAAGCGTTGTAACCAATACTTCTTATTTTTTTAATTATGTCTGATAGTTTAACACTTGTATCATCCCAAACTATCTTTGCTTTATTATTTGTAAAATTAATATCAGCACTTACTATTCCATCAGTATCATAAAGTACTTTTTCATTTAGCCAAACACAAGCAGCACAATGAATTCCTTCAATTATCAAGTCAATTTGTTTAAAGCCATCTTCGTTTGTAGAAATAAACATTTCTTCAAAACTTTTAGTATCAAATCTATTAATATCATCATCAACTTCAATAGGAGGATTAATAGTTTTATTTCCAAGCTTATCATAAAAAGAATCCAGTCTATCATCCTTTAAAAGATGGTAAACTCCTTGGCAACCTTTGCAACAAAAATTTAAATTACTCTCTTTTATCATAACACTATCATCAAATTCTAAATGGCAGTGATCACATCTTGTTTTAGACACTAAAATTCCTAAAATAATATTGTATATTGCTTACATATAATGTTCATCTAATATATAGTATAATATTATATCGTAATATATATGGAGTAAGTCTTAATGATAGAAAATGTCTCAATTTTAAAAAATATCACAATTCTTTATGCAGAAGATGAAGCTGCACTTAGAGAAATAACACTTAATATCTTAAAAGGCTTTACAAAAAAACAACTTGTAGCTGAAAATGGAGCTCAAGGTTTAGAACTATTTAAAGAACATGAATCAGAAATAGATATTATTATTACTGACGTTAATATGCCTATTATGAATGGGCTAGAAATGATTAGAGAAATCAAAAAAATCAACTCAAATATTCCTATTATTGTAGCAACTGCTTTTTCAAATACTGAATACTTATTAGAAGCTATTGATATAGGTGTTGACAAATATGTTTTAAAACCAATTGACATGAAAAAACTTCTTCAACTTATGAGTCAGTCTTTACTTTATCATGAATTAAAAGACTTATATGTTGATAACTTAACTCACCTTCCAAATAGAAATAGACTAAAAAAAGACCTTGAGACATCACAACAAGGTTTAATGGCAATGGTAAATATTGATAAATTTTCAACTATCAATGACCTATTTGGAGAAACCAATGGAGACAAAGTTCTTATTGAATTTGCAGACTCTTTAAAGAAGTTCTTTAGAAAAGAAGACTTTAGAATTTATAGAATTGAAGCAGATAAGTTCTTAATTGTTTCAAATGATTTTAATAGAGATATTCAAGAATTATATCAACTATGTAAAGAGTTTGAAAACTATATTGAAGAAGACCCTGTTTACATTGATGAACATGAAATTGACTTAAATATCACTATTGGTATTGCAAAAAGTGAAAACTCAAATGCTTATAAATATGCACAAAGAGTTGTTTCTTATGCAAGAAGAAAATTTGAACCTATCTTAATCTATGATGACTCATTTAATATCCAAGAATCATTTGAAGAAAATATCAAATGGATTAAAAAAATCAAAAATGGTGTTAAAAATGACAACTTTAAAGGGTATTTCCAGCCAATCGTAAATACTCAGACAAAAGAAGTATATAAGTATGAAGCGCTAGTTAGATACATAGAAGAAGATGGAACTGTTGTTTCTCCATACTTCTTTTTAGATATTGCAAAAAAAGCTAAGCTTTATCCAAATATCATCAAAATCATGATTAATGAAGCCTTTAACCTAATTATCAAAAAAGGTAAAAGAGTTGCTGTTAATATCTCTTTTGAAGATATTGCCAGTGAAAATACTATGTCTTATATCTATTCAGTGATAGAAGAGCATAAAAATCATGCTCACCTTTTAGAGTTTGAAATTTTAGAATCAGAAGAGATCTCTGATTTCTCAGAAGTATTTAAATTTATTGAAAATGTTAAATCTTATGGTTGTAATGTTGGGGTTGATGACTTTGGTGCAGGATACTCAAACTTTAATATGCTAGTTAACCTAAAAATCTCTTATGTGAAAATTGATGGAAGTTTAATCAAAAATATTGATTCTTCTGAAAATCAAAAAATCATTGTAAAAACTATTACAGAGTTTGCTAAAAGATTTGGTTTTGCAACAGTTGCAGAGTTTGTTTCTAGTGAAGAGATTTATAAACAAATAAAAGAGCTTGGTGTAGATTATTGCCAAGGGTATTACTTCGATGCCCCTTTAAGCTTTGATGAGATTAATTAAGACTAGTAACCTAACCAGTTCTTAATTAACTCTTCTTTCTCAAAAAGTTTTGATTTAATTCTTGCTATTTTAGCAATAGAAATTAACTCAGAACTTGCTTTTTCTAAATCATCATTTTCTACAAAATAATCATATTTTTGGAAAGATTTAATTTCATGTTTTGCATTCTCAATTCTTCTTGCAATAACAGTACTTGAGTCAGTATCTCTATTTTTCAGTCTTGCTTCTAATTCATCTAAAGAAGGTGTTGTAATAAATACAGAAGTAACTACTTTATCAAGTTTTTTTCTTACTATCTCATGTCCTTGAACATCAATATCAAAGATAACAAGCTTACCCTCTTCTAAAGCTTTTTTAATAGGCTTTAATGAAGTTCCATAATAGTTTCCATGAACTTCTGCCCACTCAAGGAATTGTCCATTTTTAATATCTTCTTCAAACTCTTCTTTTTTTACAAAAAGGTAATCAACACCATTTCTTTCGCCCTCTCTTGGGTCTCTTGTTGTTGTTGAGATTGAGAAGTAATAGTCTTCTATCTCTTCATATACTTTTTTTAAAAGAGTTGATTTACCACATCCACTTGGACCTGAAAGTATTAAAATAGCACCTTTTTTATCCATATTAATTATCTACCTTTAAACTTAATCTAACATCTATATCTTCACCATTTGAAAGTCTATCAATTACATTTTGATTAAACTTTTGTAAAAATGGTTTTAACTCTTCTATAGAGTAATTATTTAATAATACTTTTATAGGAGTATTTGCATCTTTAGCTTCATGCTCATCTAAATCAAACTCATACTCACTTACTTCACTTAAAGCATCATCAATAATTTCATTAATATCTTTCCAGTCATTTTCTGTAACTAAAACTTCTTTTTCTATCTCTTCATCATGTAGAATATCAGTGATTTTACTTAATTCACTATTATCTAGTATTCCACCATCTCTTAAAGAAGCAATACTTACTATAGATTCATCATTGTCTTCTTCAATATTATAAGCTACATCATCAGCTAAAGACTCAACATAGTTTGAAACTATCTCTTCTTCGTTAGCTGCATTTCTGATGTCTTCTTTTGTAGTTTCATCTTCTTTGATATACTCAACTTGTTCAGATAACATCTCTTCTAATGTAGTTGGTAAAAAAGGTCTAGTTATTATAAAGTCTCTTGATTTTTCAAAAGGAAGTTCTTCACTAGTTATTGCTGCAAGTTTTTTAGTATTTCTTTTTAAGTTATTAAAATCATCGTTAATATACTCTTCATCAACGACTATAATATCTACAATATCTTCTCTTTCAAAGGATAAGTCTTGTTTAACATTTATTGTTAAATCTAACTTTTTACATACTAATCTAAATATCTTTTCAATTATAGGAGTTTTTGTAATTAGTACCAAATCCATTTTATTTCAACTCCTTTAATTGAAGATTTTCTAGTTTATATACTTTGTCACATTGCTCAGCTAAATCATTTTCATGAGTAACTAAAACTAGTGCTGCGTCATTCTCTTTTATGTAGTTAAATAGTGTATCCATAACTACTTGTGCTGTATCTTTATCTAAATTACCTGTTGGTTCATCTGCAAATATAATTTTAGGTTTTTTTGTTAATACCCTTGCAATTGAGAGTCTTTGTTGTTGTCCACCACTTAACTCTCCTACACTTTGGTTCAATACAAACTCTATATTAAGCTTTTTTAAAAGCTCTTGGTCTACATCATTTCCACTTAATAGTGTAGCAATTTTTAAATTATCACTTGCAGAAAAACCACGAAATAAATAATGAGCTTGAAATATTATACCAAAATCTTCTCTTCTTATATTTAAAAGCTCTTTTTTCTTTAATCCGTATAGATTCTTATTATTGTAAATAATTTCACCTGATTTAGGGATTAATAAAGAGGATAAAATATTAAGTAAAGTTGATTTTCCACTTCCACTCATACCAATAATTGAGATTGACTCTTTTGGTTGTATTGAGAAAGTTATATTTTCAAAAAGTTTATAATCAAATTCGTGGGAAATATTTTTTGCGTCAAGCAAGTTAGGTTTTTGTTCAGCAATGGGTGAGTTATTATCTAATTGTTCACCCATTACTTCATCTTCATTATTATTTAGTAAGATACTAATTAGTTACCCATTTGAGCAGCTACTTCAGCAGCGAAATCTTCTTCTTTCTTTTCGATACCTTCACCAAGCTCGAATCTTACATACTCAACGATTTCAATTGATGCGTCAACAGCTTTAATAGCTTCTTCAACAGTCATTGAATCATCCATAACGTAAGTTTGAGATAATAATGCATGTGTTTTATCTAATTGAGAGTTATCTTCAATCCATCTGTTAATTTTACCAGCAACGATGTTGTCGATAATTTTTTCAGGTTTACCTTGAGCGATTAACTCTTCTTTCATTTCATTTTTTGCAGCTTCAACTGCATCTTCAGTTAATTGTTGTTTAGAAACAAACTGAGGGATATTTTTAAGAGGTTTACCAAGTCTAACTAACTCTTCGTTCTCTTTTTCAATATCAGCAATAATTGCTTTATTTTCAGACTCGATGAACTCAGCTGATAAATCTTCGTAAGAAATAACAGTTGGTTTCATAGAAGCTGCGTGCATTGCAACTTTCTTTAATAAATCAGCAGTTTTTTCTTTTGCAGCATCATCACATTTTGCAGCTAAGATAACACCTACTTTACCCATGTGAACATAACCATTAACAACTGGTCCTTCAACATTGATAACTTTTCTTGCAACTAAGTTTTCACCGATAACTGCAATTTTTTCATTTAAGAATGTAGTAAACTCTTGACCGTCAATTGAAGAAGAAGCTAATGCTTCTGCATCATTTAAGTTGTTTGCTTGTACGTGAGTTGTAATTTGCTTAGTTAACGCAATAAACTGGTCGTTTTTAGCAACGAAGTCAGTTTGAGAGTTAAGTTCAGTCATTGTAGCTTTAGTGTTATCTTCATTGATTAAGATAGATACTAAACCTTCAGCAGCAACATTTGATGATTTTTTAGCAGCTTTTGCAAGACCTTGCTCTCTTAACCATGTTTGTGCTTCTTCAATGTCACCATTACACTCATTTAATGCTTTTTTACAATCAAGCATTCCTGCACCAGATTTTTCTCTTAATTCTTTAATTAATTTTGGAGTTGCTCCTGCCATAATTATGCTTCCTTAGTTTCTTCAGTTTCAACTGCTTCAGTTTCACCCTCAGCAACAGCTTCTGCAACAACTTCTGCAGCTTCTTCAGAAGATACAGGTGCTTCTTCTTCACCAGCTTCGTCAGCTAATGCAGCTTTACCTTCATTAATTGCTTCTGCCATTTCGTTGCAGAATAATTGAATAGATCTGATTGCATCATCGTTTCCTGGAATTGGGAAATCAACTAAATCAGGATCACAGTTAGTATCTAATGGAGCTACAACTTTGATTCCAAGTCTTCTAGCTTCTTTAATAGCAATTTTTTCTTTTACTGCATCAAGTACAAACATTAAATCAGGAAGTTTGTTCATTTCTTTGATACCACCAAGGTATAATTCTAACTTCTCTTCTTTTCTTGTAAGCATTAATGCTTCTTTTTTAGTTAGAAGGTCTAATTGTCCTTCTTCTCTCATCTTTTTAATAACTTCTAATTTTCTAATAGATTTTTTAATTGTTCCGTAGTTTGTTAACATACCACCTAACCATCTGTGGTTAACGTATGGCATACCACAATTTTCTGCAGCTCTTTTAACAGCTTCAGAAGCTTGTTTTTTAGTACCAACGAAAATCATTGTTTGACCTTCAGCTGCTGCATCTCTAACTACATTGTATGTATATCTGAAATATCTTAACGTTTTTTGTAAGTCAATAATATAAATATTCTTTCTAACACCGAAAATGAATTTTTTCATTTTTGGATTCCATCTTCTTGTTTGGTGTCCAAAGTGTACACCACACTCTAATAGGTCTTTCATTGTAACCATGTTTTGTTCCTTGTTTTAATTTTTTAGGGTTTTGCCTCTGTGCCCCTTAATGGCAAGTACAATTAACTTGTCACAACCCATACCAGGATTGACACATGTGAGGTTTCTATTTAAAATAGAGTCGTGATTTTATCTAATGTAAGTTTAATTTTTCTTTAAGCTGTGCATTTAAGCTTTTAGTATATTTCATTTGATAAAATACATAAAAATTTATTTATAAATTGAGGACTAATGTTACAAAATAAAGTATTAAGTGTAAAAGAAGAGCTTTCAAAAGTTATTGTAGGTCAAAGTGAAATGGTTGATGCCTTATTAATAGGTCTTTTTACAAATGGACATATTCTTTTAGAAGGTGTTCCAGGATTAGCAAAAACAACAACAGTTAAAACTCTAGCTGATATTATTAGTTTAAACTTTAAAAGAGTTCAGTTTACCCCTGATTTACTACCTAGTGATATTATTGGTGCCCAAATTTATGATATGAAAACAAGTGAATTTAAGATAAAAAAAGGACCAATTTTTACAAATCTTTTACTTGCCGATGAAATAAATAGAGCCCCTGCAAAAGTGCAATCAGCCCTACTAGAAGTTATGCAAGAAAGACAAGTAACAATTGCAGAAGATAGTTTTAAAATTGACTCACCATTTTTAGTTCTAGCAACACAAAATCCAATTGAACAAGAAGGTGCATATACACTTCCAGAAGCACAATTAGATAGATTTATGTTTAAAATTGTAGTTGGATACAACACAAAACAAGAAGAGTTTGAAATAGCAAAAAAAGTAACTTCAGGTGAAAATATTGAGCTAAATAAGATATTAGATAAAGAGACTCTTGAAGAGATTAAAAAAGAAGTATCAAATATTCATATAGATGAAGAACTAGAAAAATATATTGTAGATATAGTTTGTGCAACAAGGGAACCTAAAGATTATGGCTTAGAAGATATAGCTGACTATATTCAGTTTGGAGCAAGTCCAAGGGCAACTATTGATATGTTTAAAGCAGTAAAGGCAATGGCATTTTTAAGGGGCAATGATTTTGTTAGTCCTATTGATATAGCTCTTGTAGTTAAAAATATTTTAAGACATAGAATTATTTTATCTTATGAAGCAGAAGCAATGCAAATTTCAACAGATGAACTAATTCAAAAAATCATGGAAAAAATACAAATCCCATAAATGAATAACTCTTTAAAAAAAATATTAATAAAAACAAGAAGACAAATCTTTTCAGAGAATATTGGAAACAACTCTTCCCTTTTAAAAGGTGAAGGTTATGATTTCTTAGAATTAAAAGAGTATGAGTATGGAGAAGATATCAAAAACATAGACTGGGTAATTAGTGCTAAGTTTAAAAAGCCTTATGTAAAAGTCTTTCATGCTCAAAGGGAATTAAATATCTCAATAGTTCCAATTTTAACTGGTTCAGTTCACTTTGGAACAAAGAAGTTTAAACAAGAGCTTATTACAGAAATATGCTCTATTTTAGGATACTCTTGTATCAAACAAAATGATCCATTTACTTCTTTTATTGCAAATGAAAATGTAAACCTTTGTACAAAAAAATCAAAAAGACACTTTGCTGTAAATAAAATGGCAGAAGAGATTTACAACTACAACAGTGTTGGTAAACAACAAGACTTTAAAAAGATTACTGAAGAGTTATTATTAAAAATCAAAAAGAAATCTACAATCTTTTTAATAGGAGACTTTTTTGATATCAAGAACTTAGATTTAAAAGTTCTTAGTAAGAAACATGAGATAGTTATAATAATTGTAAGGGATAGATTTGAAGAGAAACCAGAAGCCTTAGGAAATGTAAATCTTGTTGACCCAACAACTAACTATAACTTTGATGGAAACTTAAACAGTTCACTAATCAAAAAATATGAACAAGAGGTAAAACAGAATGACCACTTATTTTTTGAGCATCTTCAAAAATGTGCTATAAAGTCTATCAAAATATACACTCATGAAGAACCTTTAGCAAAACTATTAAGGCTAATGCAATGATGGAAAATATTAAAATTCATGGTATTAAATCCTTAGTAGAGATACCTGATTTTTCTATTTATATCTATATTTTACTTATAAGTGTTGCTGTTTCTTTAGTGCTTTTACTGCTTTTTTTAATATATAAAATAATCAAAAATAGAAAAAAAGATTTTAGAAAAGAGTATTATAAAATCTTAGAAGAGATAGATTTTCAAGACGCTAAACAGTGTGCATATACGATTACAAAATATACAAGACTATTAGCAGTTTCTCAAAGAGAAAAAAAGCTAGCAGAAGAGTTAATAGATGAGCTTGAACAATACAAATACAAAAAAGATGTAAAAGAGATAGATGAAGATATTAAAATACTATTTTCAAGATTTATGGATAGTGTAGATGTTTGATTATTTACTTTCAATAAGGTTTGAATACCCATATCTTTTATTAGTTATTTTACTATTTATTTTTTGCTCACTCTTTTGTAAAGCAAAAATCCCAACATATATTGTTCCTCATTTAAATATCTTTACTAAAAACCAAGCTAGCACAAATGTTTTTCAAGGTTTACTAAAATATATATCCATTATAGGAGCAGTAATTGCCCTAGCCTCACCTCATACTAAGCTAAACACCCAACTTATTAAAAATGATGGGATTGATATAGTATTAAGTTTAGATACAAGTGGTTCTATGAAAGAGCTTGGTTTTAATCCTTTAAATCCAATGGAAAGTAGATTTACTGTTGTAAAAGATATTGTAAAAGAGTTTATTCCAAAAAGAGTAAATGACAATATCTCTATTGTAGTTTTTGGAACATCTGTTATGATGGCTACACCACTTAGCTTTGATAAAGATGCTCAGTTAGAAATAATTGATTATTTGGATGTAGGTATTGTTGGAGATAAAACAGCTCTTATTGATTCCCTTGTTTCATCAACAAATATATTAAAATCTTCAAAGGCAAAATCAAAAGTGATTATTCTTTTAAGTGATGGTGCAGATAACTCTAGTACTATTCCTTTAGAAATTGCATTAAAACTTTTAAATAAATATGAGATTAAGGTTTATACTATTAGTATTGCAAATTCAAACAAAATCATTTTAAATCAAATTGCTACTCAAACAAAGGGAAAATCATTTTCTGCAAACTCGAAAGAGAAGCTAAATGAAATCTATGAAGAGATTAATAAGCTAGAAACAAGTAAAATAGAAAATAATAAGATAACATTAAAAAACTATTTATTTTTCTATCCACTATTTTTAGCTATTATGTCGTTAATTATACTGATTTATTTGAAAAATAAAGAGTAAGGGCACTTTTTGGAAAAAAACAATACAGAAAAATTAAAAGAAGTATTAAGTCAAACTATATCTCAAGAGAATATTGAAAAGAAACTAAAAGAGAATACTAAAACTAAATCTAATGAGAATAAGCCAAAACCAAAAAGTAATTCTAGTTCTAAAAAAGCTAAGAGCATAAACCCTGAACTTTCAATTCCAAAAGTTACACCCCAAGCAAAACCAAAAATTAAAAATACAAATGACATGAGATTTGTAAACTATTTAATCTACTCATTATGTCTAATCATAATAGTAACCCTTTCAACAATAATATATCTACTTCTTGAAAAAGAAGAAAACAAACAACAAACTCCTATTAAACCAGAGATACAAAAAGAAGTTGTTATAAAAAAGGTTATTGAACCTAAAGAAGTAGAAGTAATAAAAGAGAAAGTTGTAACAAAAGTAGAGACTAAAATTGTTGACTTAGACAATAAAAACTTTAGAAAATTTTATTACACTCAAAAATCAAAAGTTGTTAAGTGTTATGACTTTAAAGCTAATAGTTCTTTATTAACCGCAAGTTGTCAAGAAAAAATTACTGATTTTGTTAAAAATACAAAAAACCTAACTAGAGTTGAGATTATTGCAGTAGTTGCAGATGCAGATAATGTTGTATTTAATAAAATCAAAGATGATATTAGTAAGCAACCTAAAAGTACTCAAAATAGAGTAAAAGAGTATTTAATTAGAGGTTTCTCAAGACAAAGAGTTATTGAAACAGCATCTTTTATTAGAGAAAACCTAAATGACTATGCAGTTGTTACTCCTACAAACTATTATGTAAAATCTGCAAAAGATAATAAAGGTATTATAATAAAAGGTTTTTATACTACTGAAGGTAAATAATAACCTCATCAAAAGTCTTGATAATAACTATTAAATGTAGATTTGTTTTTTTAAAGAAATAACTGTACAATCCAGTTTATGGACAAAATTAAAAAAACTGAATACTTAGATATCTTTGAAGAAATAAAAACAATCAAAAACCCTTTTTCAAGAGAAAACTTTATATGTAATGTTAAACCTGAATATGGTTTAGGTAATTATATTGGATATGATTCAGGAAGTGGAATTGCTTTTTTTCTTAGCAACTTTTTATTAAATCAAGACAAAATCCTAATTGAAAGATCAAATGTTGCAGGTGCAGTTTTAATTTTTAACCTTGGAGATAATTACTCTTTTACTTTTGAAGATAACTCAAAATTTGAACTTAAAAAAAACTCTTATTTTTTAGGTTTCTGCTCAGATAAATTTCTTGTTGATGTTAGCATAAAAAAAGGTGCTGAATACAATATGTTAACCATTGGAATTAAAGAAGAACTATTTTTAAAACTTGCTCATAATTTAAAAAATCTAAATGAAAAAATGCAAGAAGCAAAAAAGAAAAACTATGCAATTATAAAAGGAAGTCAAATTGATCCCGAACAAAAGGAGATTTTATCTGCCTTTACTAAAAAAGAGAAAAAAGAATACTTACTTACAGATTTAAATCTTGAATCAAAAACAATGAGCCTTATTGAATATACTATAAAAAAAATTGTTTCAAATATAAATGCAACATATAAAATAGATAAAACTATTATTAACTCCCTTGAAAAGGCAAAGCAAATTATCAATAGTTCTTATTATGAAAACCTTACAATCAAAGAGATTGCATACAAGTCCGCGATAAATGAATGCTATTTAAAGAAAGACTTTAAGCGGTATTTCGGAATGACAGTTTATGAAATGATTCAAAAAAGAAGACTCCATGTAGCAAAAGAACTTTTACAAGAAGAGTTTAGTGTAAAAGAAGTTTGTTCAAAAGTAGGATATAAACATGTTGGAAACTTTAGTAAACTATTTCAAGAACATTTTAATATCTCACCAAGTAAATATAAAAAGCAATTCAATTAATTTTCCCTTTAACAGATAAATTTTTCCCTTTCTTGACTTTATCATATTGATAATCATAATCATTAATAGTAATATTCCAATAATTTATTCAAGGAGCCTATTAATGAGATTTTATTTTTCTAAAAGAAATCTATCAATCTACCTTTCTAGTTTACTAATTGCTAGTTCGTCATTATTCGCAAATGACACAGAAAAAAAAGAAATAAAAAAATTAGACACAGTGACTGTTGTTAGTTCTGAAGCTTCAAACTATGCAAGTTTTGATGAACCTTCAATAAATAGAACAAATATTGATATTGAGAATAGTGCAAAATCAATCCAAATCTTTAACGATAATTTTATAGAAGATTATCAACCACAGACTTTAGATGACATAATTAAAATGTCTTCAAATACTACATACCAAGGTAATAATCATGGAAGAAGTATTGAAATTGGAATGAGAGGTTTTTCAAATGTACCAATTTTAATTGATAGTATGAAGATTACGAATAGTACTGCAAATCAAGAAATATATAATCTACAAGCAATTGAAGTACTAAAAGGTCCAGATTCATTACAATATGGACAATCAAGTCCTGGTGGCTTAGTTAATATTGTAAAAAAGAAACCACAAAAACAAGACCATGGTGAGATTCAATTTAAAGCTGATGAACATACTGCATATACAACTAATGCAGATTTTGGTGGAGGTATAAATAGTGATGATTCTCTAAGATATAGATTAGTTACTAGTTTTAAACATGGAGAAGATTATACGAACTCTAACACAGATATAAATAGACTATTTATTGCACCAACTATTGCATATGATATTAATAATAACCATACTTTTTCTATTATGGCAGAATATCTAAAAGAGAAAACACCCTCTTCTTTTGGTACATATATAAATAGCAAAGGTAATCTTATCGCTCCTATTGAGAATATGAGTTCGCACCCTGATGAAGAGTTTAAAAAGACTCAAAAAATAGTAGGCTTTGATTTAAATAGTGACTTTGATACTTGGAATTCAAACTTCAAATACAGATATATTGATTATGTAGGAACAAATGGTGATGTTCACATGCCTCAAGCATATAATGAAGCAACTGACACAGTAAGAAGAGTTTATGCATATCAAAGCCAAGAGTTTTCAGAGCATGCCCTACAATATACTTTAAATAAAGAATTAAATATCTTTAATATAAAAAACAACATTAGTTTAGGTGCTGATTATAATAAAGCATATAGTCAAACATTTATGCACTTTGACCCTTTTAATGCATATAACCTTGATTTAGCTAATCCAGATTATGAAGAGTTTACTTCACTGTCAGACCACCCAGGTGCTATGGATATGACTGGAGAAAAAACATATAATAAATCTTGGGGTATATTTTTACAAGATAGTATTCATTTAACTGAAAATCTAATCTTCAACGCTGGACTAAGATATAGTGAGTCAAAACCAAAAGATGGACAAAAAAGTGATGCTTTAACTCCTTCATTAGGTTTAGTTTATAAAGTTACTCCTAGTACATCTATTTATACAAACTATTCAGAATCATTTACACCAAATACTAACTTAGATGAAAATGACAATATTCTTGACCCAGAAGAAGGGAAAGGCTATGAGTTAGGAATTAAGCAAAAATTCTTAGATGATAAACTAAATCTTACTGCTGCAATTTTTAAAATTGAAAAAGAGAATGTTCCTCTAGTTCAAGGTCTTGCTCCAAACACATACTACAAAGCTAGTGGAAAACAACAGTCTCAGGGTATTGAGTTTGATTTAACAGGTCAAATAACGCCTAACTTAGCAATTGTTGCTTCATATGGTTATACAAAAACTAAAGATTTAAATAATGATAATAATAGATTAAAAAATATTCCAACTCATACTGCAAATATTTTTACAACTTATCACTTAAGTTCATTTAACTTACCAAATACATATATAGGTGGAGGAGCAAGATTTTTAGGAAGTAGATATACAACTGATACAAATGATCTAAAACTTGATTCTGAGATTATTTATAATGCGACAGTTGGATATAAAAAGGGCAACTGGAAAGCAAGTTTAAATGTACAAAACCTAACAGATGAAGAGTATGTAGAAGGTGCAATGCTAGCTAATAGAGTATATGCAGGTACTCCAAGAACAATTATGGCAACTATTAGCTACAAATTTTAATTAGATTTCTCAAAGAGGAAACTCTTTGAGAATAAAAGGTAAAAAATGTTAAAAAATATATATCACTATTTAAAAACCCCAGAAAATGATGGCAAAAAAATAGGACTTTTTAGAGTGCTTTGTTCAATATTTGGAGGTCTTATTCTTGCTTATTTAGCTATGACTCTATTTGCCTTATTAGCACCAATGAAAATAAGAGAAGCAGCTATTATATCTATTATGTTTAATACTTTTATTTGGGCATGTGCAACTACGTGGATTGCTCTTTCTATTTCAAAACTTCAAGCTTTATATAGATTCATTCTACCTACATCTGTTTTCTCTATAACACTAATTATTTTATATTAAGGTATCAAAATGGAAGAATCAAAATCAAAACTATTTAAACAGCGACTATTTAGAATTCACGTAGCTGCAGGAGTAACTTTTTCTATACTTATGTATATTGCAATCTTTTTCGGAGTTTTTGCAATTTTACTACCATATATTAAAACTTGGGAAAAACCTTCACGTCATATTGAAAAAGTAGATATTACAAAAATTGATTATAACTATATGATTGATGAAGCTTTAAAAACCCCTAACTATCCTAAAAACAACCTGTTAATCAATCTACCTGGAAATATGGGAGACCCCGCTGTTGTTATCACACATAGGTTTGCAAAACCTCTTGCTTTTAATCCTATAACAAAAGAAAAACTAAATAATGAAACAAAAAAACAAACTCACTTAGCTGAGTTTTTAAATGAACTTCATTATGGACAACCCTTAAAAATAATAGGAAGAATCTCATTTGGTTTAGTAGCAGTTGGAACTATGGTTTTAATTATAACTGGTCTTATACTTATTACTATAATGAAATTTAAAAACCAAGGTAAAACTCAACAAGCAGTCTTTTCAAAAATTCATATAAAAGTTTTTACATGGGCTTTCATTCCTTTTTTCCTTATAACCCTTAGTGGTGCTATTATGAATGTGGGATTAATTAGTGCAGCTCCTATGTCAAAGGTTTTAACAAAAGGAGAAGCAAACTCAATAGATGCAGTTGTCGGAACTGTTCTATTTCCTCAAAGTAAACCCATCAAAAAAGTGGAAGAAAAAGAAAGTATGCTTCCTATAAAGCAGTTATTACTACAAGCCAAAGAGATTAATCCTCAATTAGATTTAAAACAAGTTAGACTAATCAACTGGCATGATAAAACAGCACAAGTTGAGATTATTGGATACAACCCCTATAAACCTTTTTTAAATGGTGGAATATTTAATAAACCTAGTATCACACTTAGTGCCGTAACTGGTAAACTAATAAAAGAAAAAAAAGTTATGGATAAAGTTTGGTCTGTTTTTGTAGCAGAAGGAATCTTCTTTTTACATTTTCTATTTGGAATTGATATTTTTTCAAGACTTGCTATTGCAATTATAATGTCACTTTGTGCTATTGCAATTGGTTTTGGTGTTATGCTTTATTTAGAAAAAAAGGCTAAAAAATATGATGGAAAAATCCCTTTTTATCATTGGCTTGGAAAATTGTGTTTAGCTAGTATGATAGGAATAATTCCAGCAACTGCTTCTTTATTTGTATTTCAGTGGGCTATGCCTTTTGATTTAGAAGATAGAGTTTTATGGCAAAAAGGAATCTTTTATAATACTTGGCTCTTAACTCTGTTTTGGTCATTTTATAGAATAAACTCATATAAAGCTTCAAAAGAGTTTCTATTTGTAGGTGGTAGCTTATTTATACTTTCTACTTTTATTCATAGTATAAACTCTAATTTTACTCCTATTGATTTATATACTAAAGAAATGGGAAATATTTTAGGGGTAAATATTGGGCTATTTTTATTTGGAGCTTTATTAATATATATAGCAAACAAGCTTCCTAAAGAAAGAATAGAAGCAAAACAATTTTGGAAAATAAAGGCAAAATCATGAATAAAATTTTTAAATTAATTTTACTATTTTTACTTCCAGCTACTTTATATTCACATTCACTATTATTGAATATTTATGATAATCAAGATGGAACAATTACAGTAGAAGGAATGTTTAATACAGGAGAGAGTGCAGCTGGAGCTTTTGTAAAACTGCGAGCTCTAAACTCAGGTGAAATACTTTTTCAAAAAAGATTACCTGATTCAAATGAACTTACAATAAATATACCAAAAGTAAAATATCAAGTTTTACTTGATGGTGGACCAGGACATACTGTTATAAAAGAAGGAATTCCTCCAAAAGGTGGCTTTATAAAAGAAGAGAATAAAGAAGTTAAAAAAAAGAATAAATCTTCAAAAATGAGTGCGCAACTTTCAAGTAGTAAAGCAGTAACTATTTCTATTGTAGTTGCATTCATTCTTCTTTTTGCAACTATTTTTATTAGTATAAGAAATACAAATAAACTAATAAATGAACTTCAAACTAAAAGTAGATAATTTCTACTTCTAGTTTAAATGTTTTAATACCTCTTCTTTATCACTTAAAGGCATTTTTTGGTCATAGATGATTTGATAAGGTTCATCACCTTTTCCTAAGATTAAAAGTACTGAGTCTTTATCTTTACGTGCAAGTTCAACACCTTTTTTGATAGCCTCTTTTCTATTAACTTCAATATAAAGATTATTTTTATTTTGAATTCCCTTGCAGATATCTTCAATGATTAAATCAGGGTTTTCAAATCTTGGGTTATCGCTAGTTACAATAATAGTTTTAGCAAAATTTGCTGCCATTTGTCCCATTATTGCTCTTTTATCTTTATCTCTATTTCCACCTGCACCAAATACTGCAATAATGTTTTTATGATTAAAGCTTTCAAAAACCTCTTTCATTCCATCAGGAGTATGAGCAAAGTCTACTATAACAAAAGGGTCTGTACTAATTGTTTCCATTCTTCCACTAACCCCTGCAAAGTTTTCAACTACAGCACAAATCTCATCTAAGCTTTTTTCTGTAACCATATCAGCTGCTGCAATTGCTGCGGTTAAATTGTAGATATTAAATATTCCCATTAAAGAAGATGAATAAGAGTACATCTCTTCTATTTTAGAGAACATTACATTAGTTCCATTTTTGAAAGAGTATGCGTTAACTTTATAAGTTGATGGATTTTCTAAAGAGTAAGTTAATGCATTAGTAGGATTGAATTTAACTACCTTATCATCTTTGTTTATTAGCTTTTTACTATCATCATCAAAGAAAGAGTTTTTAATATTGATGTACTCTTCTATAGTTTTATGATAATCTAAATGGTCTCTTGTAATATTTGTATGAATTTTAAGTTCAAACTCTAAACCTTCAATTCTTTTTTGCTCAATTGCATGAGAACTTACTTCCATCACAAAGAACTCACACTCATTTTCAATTGCTTTTTGAATATGAGCAAAGTTTCCAAGTTGTACAGGAGTGGTTAAAGTATACTCTTCAACCCTCTCATCATTTATAAAAAATCCTCTTGTACCTTGTAATGCTGCTTTTATTCCTAAATCTAAAAGAATAGAATAAATAGCTCCTGCAGTTGTTGTCTTTCCATTTGTTCCAGTAATACCAATTACTTTTATAGAACTCATATCAAAATGCTCTTTAAGCTCATTTGCTTTGATTACTTTTTCACAACCATTAGCTATCGCATCATCTACAAATTTTTCATTTTGTTTTGATTGAACAAAAACTGTTCCAGAAACTGCCTCTTTTGAGTTGTCAGTATATATTTTATTATTTATGATTAGTTGCAAGTTTTTTCTCTTCTAGTTTCTTATATAGCTCTTCTATTTTTGAATCATATGAAAAATAGTCATTAAATCCATCTAAGTATGAATAAGCTGTACTGTTAAAATCGTTTTCAATTAATTTATCTACAAAGTCAAAGAAGTCTTCTTTTGATTCAATTGCAACTTTAGTAGAAAACATAATATCTTCAAAAGCTACTCTAAATGAACCCCTTGAATCAATAAGTCTTTTAAAGTCTTCATATTTAATAGCATCAAGTGAATCTATAGTTGATGAACTTAACTCTTGTAGAATATCCATCATCTTATCCATATCACCATCATATGCATTTACTACATCTTCTACATATGCTATTGCTTCTTCTATGTTTTCATCTTTTGCTACTGAGAAGTAGTCATAAAGAGACATTGCTTTTTGTTCATCTTCACTAGCAATATCGCAAAAAAGAGCATAAATAGGATACTCTTTATTTGTTGGAAAATTTGATGATAGTTGTGAATATATAAATAAAGCTTTTTCAAAATTTTTATCTAAAAAATGTCTATTAGCTTCATTAAATAATCTATTCTCATTTATCATTAAAGCTCCTGTAGATTGTTTTCCATACCTTGTGGTACATTTACTATTTGTAGTTCTGGATGTATTGCAGCTTTTAACTCTTTTTCTACAATAAACTTTAGAGTACTAGAACTTGCACTACATCCTACACAAGCACCTTGTAGTTGTACAAATACTCTTCCATCAATAATATCTAATAATTCTATTGCCCCACCATCACGTGCTAACATTGGAGAAACTTTTGTTTCGATAATATTGCTAACTGGTGGTCTTAAATCTTCATCTGAAAATGGCATCATAATCTATTTACCTTTTTTACTCTTTTTGTTAACATAAACAACTGCAATAGCAGAAATCGCTAAGATTACTGCTATCGTAGAAAATATAAAGTTTAATGTTACTTCAGATTCAAACATTAATTCAACACACTTTCACATCTAGAACAAAGTGTTTCTTCATCTACAGATGTAAACTTCCAACATCTTGGACATTTTTCTTGTGCTGCTTTTGAAACTGTAAATTTAATATCATCTATTTCAAAACTTGCTAACTCTTCTGTTGAAGAAGATTCATTCGAAACAGAACTTACTAAGAACCAATCACTTGCTTCTGTTTGTCCTAAAGATAGTACATCTTCACAAGAAGTAACTATTTGAAGTTCTAGTGTTGATTTAATAATCTTATCTTTCTTAAGTGTATCAATTGCTTCAGAAAACTTTTCTTTTGCTTTTAATAAAACTTCTTCATTAAGTTTACTTTCAACTGTTGGTAATACTAACTTTTCAAAGTCAAAAATATCTTTAGTTTCACCTTTGATTACTTCTGGTGCAAACTCTAATAACTCATCCATTGTATAAGTTAAGATACAAGAAAGAGTTGAGATTAATTTTTTAGCAATAATTGCCATAGCACTTTGAGAACTTCTTCTATGGATATCATTTTTGTCATCACAATATAGTCTATCTTTACATACATCTAAATAGATACCAGATAAATCTACTACTAAGAAGTTATTTAGTTTATTAAGACCTTTTGAGAACTCATAAACTGCAAATGACTCTTCGATCTCATCAAATACTTTTTTAGCTTTTGCTAAAATCCAAGTATCTAAGCTACCCATTTTTTCAACATCAACAATCACATCTAAATCATCAACATTTGCTAAAAGGAATCTTGCAGTATTTCTGATTTTTCTATAAAGCTCTGCATTTTGTTTTAAGATATTATCAGAGATTTTTAAATCACTTTGATAATCACTCATTGCAACCCAAAGTCTAAGTATCTCAGAACCATATTGCTTCATAACTTTATCAGGAGCAACTACGTTTCCTTTTGATTTAGACATTTTCTCACCTTTTTCATCAACTGTAAACCCGTGAGTTAAAATTGATTTATAAGGAGCTATTTCTTGTGAAGCTAATGTAGTTAAAAGTGAAGATTGGAACCAACCTCTATGTTGGTCACTTCCTTCTAAATACATATCAGCAGGGAATGTTCCCGCATCATAGTTTCTACTTCTAAGTACTGCATTTTGAGTAGAACCAGAATCAAACCATACATCTAAGATATCCATAGTTTTTTCTAAATCTTCTGGGTTTAATCCACTTCCAGGATATAATAACTCTTCAATTGGTAAGTCATACCAAGCATCACAACCTTTTTGTTCAAATACCATAGCTGTGAAGTTAAGAACTTTTTCATCAAAGATGATTTCATCAGTTTTTTTATTTCTAAAGAATGCAATAGGCACACCCCAATCTCTTTGTCTAGAGATACACCAATCAGGTCTTCCATCAAGCATTGATTTTAATCTATTTCTTCCCCACTCTGGATAGAAAGTAAGATTTTCAACTACATCAAGTGCATTTTGTCTAAGAGTTTTATTTTTCTCACCATATTCATCATCAATAGAAATAAACCACTGTTTTGTTGCTCTAAAGATAATAGGCTTATGTGTTCTCCAACAATGTGGATAAGAGTGTCTAATATCTACATGTTTAAGTAAAGCCTCACCTAACTCTTCTAAAATTAGTTCATTTGCTTTAAATACATGAAGTCCAAGATATTTATCTGTATCATGGAATAATTTTTCTCTTACAATTGTTTCATCATATTTACCATAAGCATCAACTGGCATGATAACATCAAGTCCATATCTAAGACCTACTTTGTAGTCATCCTCACCATGACCAGGAGCTGTATGAACTGCACCAGAACCAGCTTCCATCTCAACGTGCTCACCAAGGATAATTTTAGATTCTCTTCCATTTAATGGATTAATAGCATGAGAGTTTTCTAAATCTTTTGGATTTATAGAATCTACAATATCACCTTTGATAACTTCTTCTTCAATTAAAGAGTTATATAATTTTTTAGCAACAATAAATTTATCACTTGTTAAAACATACTCTTCTTCACCATTTAATGCAATACCTGTATTTGCAGGAAGTGTCCATGGTGTAGTTGTCCAAATAATAACTGAAGCATCAAGTTTTTCATGTTTAAATGCAACATAAATAGATGGTGAAGTTTTATCTTCATACTCAACTTCTGCTTCTGCTAGTGCAGTTTGAGCTGCCCATGACCAATAAACTGGCTTAGATCTTTGAACTAATAAACCTTGTTGTGCAATTGCGCAAAGTTCTCTATAGATATTTGCTTCAAATTTAAAGTCCATAGTTAAATATGGGTTATCCCAATCACCTAATACACCAAGTTTTTTAAATTCATCTCTTTGAATATCAATAAATCTACTAGCATGTGCTCTACAAAGTTCTCTAATTTTAGACTTAGGAAGCTCTTTTTTCTTAGTACTTCCAATTTTTTCTTCAACTTTTTGCTCAATTGGTAGACCATGACAATCCCAACCTGGAACATATCTAACTGATTTTCCATCAAAGTAGTGATACTTAACGATAATATCTTTTAGAACTTTGTTTAATGCATGTCCAATATGAATGTGACCATTTGCATATGGAGGTCCATCATGTAGTGTAAATGAAGGAGCACCTTTTCTGTTCTGCTTCATTCTGTCATAAACTTTAGCTTCATCCCAAAGTTTATATTTTTTTGGTTCATTTTGCGGTAAGTTCCCTCTCATAGGAAACTTTGTTTTTGGTAAAAGTAAACTCTCTTTATAATCCATTTTAATACCTTATTAACTCAATTTCTATTATCTTTATATAAATCGCCGATTATATCTAAAGGATATTTAATTTTGAATAAGTTAAAAACTTTAGAAAAATCACTAAGTCTTACTTTTCTTATAACATAGGCTTATAAATATAATAAAGTTATTTTTTTGTACAAAAAGTGTACATATCAAAAATTTATTAAGCAAAAAAGATATATTTTATTTCACTTGTACACATTTTGAGTATAGAAAAAATTGAAGAAAAATCAATAAAATGTTACTATTACGCATATTTTCTTTAAGAAAAGTCCCTTTGCTAAAAATTATAATACAATATGAAGTTAAATGTGTTAAAATTTTTTGCAAAAATAAACTATGATAGGAATAAATTAATATGAGTACAAAACATTATCAAGTTGCAATTGTAGGTGGTGGAATCTCTGGTGCTGCACTTTTCTACGAAATCGCTAGATATACAGATGCTAAAAGTGTATGTATTTTAGAGAAATATGAAGATTTAGCAACATTAAACTCTAAAGGAACTAGTAACTCTCAAACTATTCACGTAGGTGATATTGAAACTAACTATACTTTAGATAAAGCTAAGATTACAAAAAGAACTGCAAAAATGATTGAAAAGTTCTGTTTACAATATGGGCTTCAAGATAAAATCATGTTTGCTCATCAAAAGATGGCTTTAGGTGTAGGTGAAAAAGAAGTTGAATTTATTAAAAATAGATATGAAGAGTTCAAAGAGTTATTCCCTTACTTAGAGTTATGGGATAAAGAAGACCTAAGAGAAAAAGAACCTTTATTAGTATATGCAGATAAAGAAAGAACAAAAGATAGACCAGAACCAATTTTAGCAATGGGTACTCAAAGTGAGTATACTACTGTTGATTTTGGAGAGATGACTAAAGAATTAGTTAAAGCTGGACAAGAACAAGAAGGTGTTGAAACTGACGTTTATTTCAACGCTAGAGTAGATGAAATTGAAAAAGTAGGTGACAAATATAAAATTACTACAACAAGTGGTTCAGTTTATACTGCTGACTTCGTAGTTGTAAATGCAGGTGCTCACTCATTACACCTTGCACATAAAATGGGATATGGAAAACACATGGGATCACTTTCTATGGCTGGATCTTTCTATATTACTAATGATACATACCTAAATGGTAAAGTTTATATGGTACAAAATCCAAAACTTCCATTTGCAGCCCTTCATGGAGACCCAGATATTCTTTGTGATGGAAAAACTAGATTTGGACCAACTGCATTAGCACTTGCAGTACTTGAAAGATATAAAGGTGGTAAATCTTTCTTCGAATGTTTAAAAACTATGAACATTGGTGGAGATACTATCAAAATTTTCTGGGATTTATTAAAAGATTCAGAAATCAGAAATTATGTATTTAGAAACTTCTTATTTGAAGTTCCAGGAATCAATAAAGGTCTTTTTGTTAAAGATGCACAAAAAATTGTTCCTTCATTAAGTACAGATGATATTGAGTATGCAAAAGGCTTTGGTGGAGTTAGACCACAAGTACTTGATAAAAAAGAGCAAAAACTTATGCTAGGTGAAGCTTCTATTAATCCAGGTGATGGAATCTTATTTAATATGACTCCATCTCCAGGTGCTACATCTTGTTTAGGTAATGCAGAAAGAGATATTAAAATTGTTGCAGAATATCTTAATTTAACATTCGATCAAGATAAGTTCTTAGACGAATTAACAGAAAAAGAAGACTAATAGGATTTTTCCTATTAGTTATCTTTAATATATACATATATAATAGTATATAAATACAATGTTTACTCAACAAGATATGCAGGAACTACAAAACCTGCTTAAACTTCACAAAAAGACTATTACAACAGCTGAAAGTTGCACAGGTGGTCTTATCGCTTCTAAAATCACAGAAATCGCAGGATCTTCAAATATATTCAATGGTGCAATTGTTTCATACTCTAATGAAATAAAATCACAAGAATTAAATGTAAAAAAAGAGACTCTAGAAAAATTTGGTGCTGTTAGTATTCAAGTTGTTGAAGAGATGTTAGAAGGTGCAATAAAAAAATTTAATGCAGACTATGCAATTGCTGTAAGTGGAGTTGCTGGACCAGATGGTGGAACAAAAAACAAGCCAGTTGGAACAGTAGTTATCGGTATAATGGGGCTTCAAGAAGGTAAAGATATTGAAATATGTCACTTTTCTGGGGCAAGAAATGAGGTTCAAAATAAGGCTGCTGAAAAAAGTTTGCAAAAAATTTCGAAATTTTTTCAAAAAACCCTTGACAAATAAAAAAAAACCTATTATAATTCCAGTCCATTTTAAGAAGAAGCACTTCAAAAATGGTTAAAGACCCGTTAGCTCAGCTGGTAGAGCATCTCCCTTTTAAGGAGGTGGCCGAAGGTTCGAATCCTTCACGGGTCACCAGTTATTTTAAATTTTATATATTGTATGGCCCCTTCATCTAGCGGTTAGGATCCATGGTTTTCATCCATGTCACAGGAGTTCGAGTCTCCTAGGGGTCACCATACATTTGGTCGATTAGCTCAGTTGGTAGAGCGCTACCCTTACAAGGTAGATGTCAGTGGTTCGAGTCCACTATCGACCACCATTATCAAATGTTGCGGTTGTAGTTTAGTTGGTTAGAATGCCTGCCTGTCACGCAGGAGGTCGAGGGTTCGAGTCCCTTCAACCGCGCCATTTCATATTTTATTTGACCCGTTAGCTCAGCTGGTAGAGCATCTCCCTTTTAAGGAGGTGGCCGAAGGTTCGAATCCTTCACGGGTCACCAGTTATTTTAAATCTTATTTTGTATGGCCCCTTCATCTAGCGGTTAGGATCCATGGTTTTCATCCATGTCACAGGAGTTCGAGTCTCCTAGGGGTCACCATACATTTGGTCGATTAGCTCAGTTGGTAGAGCGCTACCCTTACAAGGTAGATGTCAGTGGTTCGAGTCCACTATCGACCACCATTTTTAAGTTGTGCGGTTGTAGTTTAGTTGGTTAGAATGCCTGCCTGTCACGCAGGAGGTCGAGGGTTCGAGTCCCTTCAACCGCGCCACTTCTTATTTAGATATTTCCTACATTTTTTTATAAACTATTTATTATTTTTTAGATATCCTTTTTTGTTATTAAAATCAAGGAATACTTAAATAATGATCCGTGCAAAATCTTTATACCACCTAATTCTTTACAGTATCATTTTTATTATCTTTTTAACATCATCATTTACTTTTATTATTATTGACAATGCTTTTGATGATTTTAATGAAAAAATTCAAATAATGAAAAATGACTATTTTTCAAAACAAAAAGATTTAATAGAAGCTGATATAAGAAAAACAACTAAGTTTATAGATTACTATCACAATAAATACAAAGATACTAAAACAGAACAAGAAATCAAAAATGATGTTCTTCATGCAATAGAGATGATGAGAGAAGTTGAAAATATAAATGACTATGTATTTATATATGACTTTGAAGGAACATCAGTATACTACCCTATTTCAAGAAACAACATAGGTAAAAACCTTTATGAATTTACAGACCCAACAGGAAAAAGAGTAATCAAAGAACTTGTTGATATCTCTCAAAAGAAAAATGGTGGTTTTGTAAAATATATATGGTATAAACCCGAATTAAAAGATGAAGCACTTAAAATCTCTTATGCCTTATCATATAAACCTTGGAACTGGACTATTGGAAAAGGTATCTATCTAGATGAGATTGATGCACTTATCAAAGAGAAGAAAAAAGAGCATGATGAAAAGATCTCAAACTATATTCTTCAAATATTATCATTAACTATTATGTTAGTTCTTTATTCAATCTTTATATATAAGAATGCCACAATTTTAATTGTAAATGACGTAAAAGAGATAGGAAGATATTTTAAAGAGACACAGAAGTCAGATACTAGAATAAGTCAAAACAGACTTATCTTTGGAGAGTTTAAAGTTATTGCAAACTATGCATATGATGCAATGCATAATATAAAAGATAAAAACCAAATGCTTGAGGGTTTAAATAAACACCTAGAAGAAAAAGTTGATGAACAAACAAAAGCATTAAGTGACCTATTAGAGTCACAAAAAAGATTCTTAAAGAATTCAGTTCATGAAGTAAATACCCCTTTATCTATTATTAGAACAAATATTGATTTACTTAAAAGACATACTCCAACAAATAAATATATTGCAAATATTGAAAGTGGAGCAAAAATAATACAATACATTTATGATGATTTATCATACTTAATTAAAAAAGATAGAGTTGAATATCCAAAAGAGTACATTAACTTCTCAGAATATTTAATTGAAAGACTTAATTTCTTTGATTCAATTGCAAAAGCAAATGATTTATACTTTATTAACAATATTGAAGAAGATATATATATAAAATTTAATCATACAGAATTACAAAGAATTGTTGATAATAATATTTCAAACTCTATTAAATACTCAAAACCGAAATCACCTATTTATATAAGACTATCTTACTTTAATGATGAAATTGTGGAGTTCTCTGTAAAGACAAACTCTGAGATGATTGAAAATAAAGAGAAGATATTTAGTGACTTCTATAGAGAGAACAATTCTCGTGGTGGCTTTGGTTTAGGGCTGAGAATTGTAAAAGAAATATGTGATAAAAATTTAGTTATAATTAATCTTGATTCAAACGATAAAGATACAAAATTTACGTATAGGTTTAGAATAAATGAAAATACTACTTCTTGAAGATGAAATAATGTTAAACAATGCGATATCTGAATATTTAAAAGATATCGGACACATGGTTGAGAGTTTCACAAATGGTGAAGATGTTATCGAAAATGTTGATACTAGTTATGATTTACTTATACTAGATATAAATGTACCCAAAAAAGATGGCTTTGAAATTCTACAAGAACTCAATGATAAAAAAATCTACATTCCTACAATATACATATCAGCTTTATTAGATATTGAAGATATTACAAGAGCATATGATTTAGGTTGTAGAGAGTACATTAAAAAACCTTTTCATTTAGAAGAGTTAGGTATAAAAATAAACCAAATTCTTAAAAAAGACCAAAACAATACTACTCATATAAGATTTTCAGAAAACTACTCTTATTCAAAGAATGAAAAAACTCTTTATTTTAATGGTGAACCACAAACACTTACTAAAAAACAGCTAGATATTATCCATATTTTGGCACTTAACATCAATATGATTGTAGACTTTGAGAGATTCAGAGTTGATATCTGGGGTGGGGAAAATATTGATAATCCTACAATAAGAGCAGAAATTTCAAGACTTAAAAAAGCACTAAAAGAGGATTTTATCAAAAATATCCGAGGTTTAGGCTACAAAATTGACAGATATTATTCTGTTTAATAAATCCCTTAATTAGGCTCTTTAAGAGCCTAAATGCTACGTTAATCCTACGAAATATAAATTTTTTTATGATTTTTTTTTAATTGCTACCCTTTTGCTACAAACTGTTATTATACTTACAATGTTGAATTACTGAAGAGGATTTACTTTTTAGTAAAACTTAAAAAGGAGTACTTATGAGTCCAGAAAAAGCTCAAGCTTATTGGAAAGAAAATATTTCTACAATCCTTAAACTATTAGTTGTTTGGTTTGTTGTTTCTTTCGGTTGTGGAATTTTATTCATAAATGAACTTAATACTATTGAAATCAGTGGTGTTAAATTAGGTTTCTGGTTTGCCCAACAAGGGTCTATCTATGTTTTCGTAGTCCTAATTTTTGTATATGTAGCAAAAATGGGTGCAATTGACGAAAAATATGGCGTACACGAATAGGAGATTTATAAGATGGAATTACAATCATTAATTTACCTATTTGTAGGTATTTCATTTGCAATTTATATTGGTATTGCACTTTGGGCAAAAGCAGGATCTACTAAAGATTTCTATGTAGCTGGTGGAGGTGTTCACCCAGTAGCAAATGGTATGGCAACTGCTGCAGACTGGATGTCAGCTGCTTCATTCATTTCATTAGCAGGTATCATTGCATTTAAAGGTTCTGATGGTGGTGCTTATTTAATGGGTTGGACAGGTGGATACGTTCTACTTGCTATGTTACTAGCTCCTTATTTAAGAAAGTTTGGTAAATTTACAGTACCTGATTTCGTTGGTGATAGATACTATTCAAATGTAGCTAGAACTGTTGCGGTAATCGCGGTTATTTTCGTTTCGTTCACATATGTTGCTGGACAAATGAGAGGTGTTGGTATTGTATTCTCTAGATTCTTACAAGTTGATGTAAATACAGGTGTTGTTATTGGTATGGCAATTGTATTCTTCTACTCAGTACTTGGTGGGATGAAAGGTATTACTTATACACAAGTTGCACAATATGTTGTTATGATTTTTGCATATATGATTCCTGCAATTTTCTTATCATTACAAGTAACTGATACATTCTTACCACAATTAGGTGTATTTGGAACAACTGTATTTGAATTCCATGATGGTGTAAAAGCTATTCCTGAAGGAACCTATCTGTTACATGCACTTGATTCTGCTGTTACTGATTTAGGATTCAAAGCGTATACTGAGCCAGGTAACTTATGGAACATGTTCATGTTAACAACTGCATTAATGCTTGGTACTGCTGGTCTTCCACACGTTATTGTTAGATTCTTTACAGTTCCAACTGTACAAGATGCTAGAATTTCTGCTGGTTGGGCATTAGTATTCATTGCTATTATGTATACAACTATTTCAGCTGTATCTGCGTTCTCAAGATTAAACTTAATCAAAAACGTTCAAAATGTTGAGTATTCAGCGTTTGTAAACGGAGAATTAAAGCATGCTGATGGAACTCCAAATAATGGTAACTGGTTTAAAACTTGGGAAAATGGTGGATTAATTGCTTGGACTGATAGAAATGGTGATGGAAAAATCCAATATGCACCAGGTGCAGCATTTGATGGAGCAAAAGGTAAACCTTCATTTGATGGTGAAAAAGTTGGTGAGCATGGTGAAAGAGTTACTACTAACGGTAAACCAGCAGCTAACACTGGAAAAATTGAAAATGAGCTTTATGTAGATAGAGATATCATGGTACTTGCTAACCCTGAGATTGCTAACTTACCTAACTGGGTAATTGCATTCATCGCAGCTGGTGGTCTTGCAGCAGCATTATCTACAGCAGCAGGTCTATTACTTGTAATTGCTTCAGCAATTTCACATGACTTAATGGGTCAAGTAATCTTTAGAGATCCAGAAACTGGAAAATCTAAATTAACTGAGAAATCAGAATTAATGTGGGCGAGAGTTTCAGCAGTAGTTGCAATTTGTATTGCAGGGTACTTAGGAATTAACCCTCCAGGTTTCGTTGCACAGGTTGTTGCATTTGCATTCGGTCTAGCTGCAGCAGCATTCTTCCCAACAATTATCCTTGGGGTATTTGATAAGAGAATGAACAAAGAAGGTGCGATTGCTGGTATTTTAACTGGTCTAATCTTCACATTCGGATACATTATTTACTTTGTATTCTTAGGTGGAAATCCAGAAGATTACTTCTTAGGAATTCACCCAACAGGTATTGGTACAATTGGTACAGTGTTACACTTAATTGTAGCTCTTGTAGTATCTAGAATGACTCCTGAGCCACCACAGCATATTCAAGATCTAGTAGAATCTATTAGACTTCCAAATAACGCTGGTGAGGCACACGATCACTAAGCCTTCAAAAGTCAACCTTCGGGTTGGCTTTTTTTTTACTTTAAAAATAAAATATTTTTTTACATTACTATAAGAGATTGTGTCATACAATATAATAATCTAAAAAAATATTATAAAGGATTCTCATATGAGTCTTAGAGATCAAAAAGCTTTTCTTTCAAACATTCACCCTTTTGAATTGTTAACAGAAGAACAAATGGACCATTGTATTAGACATATGGATATTGCATACTATGCAAAAGGTGAAGTTCTTATTACTCCTGAAAAAATACCTAATCATTTTTTTGTAATCATTAAAGGTATTGTTCATGAATATAATGAAGACCAAGTTCTTATGGACTTTCACTATCAAGACTCATTTGATGCGAACTCTCTAATCTATGGAAAAACTAAAAACTCTTTTAAAGTCTATGAAGACCTGATTTGTTATGAAATTGAAAAAGATATATTCCTTGAACTAATTGAAAAAAATGATGGCTTTAAAAACTTCTTTTTAAACAATTTAGTTAATAAATTTCAAACACTAAAAGATAAAGAGTATACCTCAGAACTATCTTCATTTATGATTGCAAAAGTTGAAGATACTATTTTACATCCACCTTGTATTGTTGAAAAAGGAACAAAACTTATTGATGCAATTGATGAATCAATGCAAAGAAATACTTCAACAATTATAGTAAGAGGTGAAAACAATGAACATGGAATTATTACTGACTCCTTACTTAAAATAAAAGTTTTATTAGAAGGTAGAGATTTAAATATTCCTGTTGAAGAGATTGCTATTTTCCCTATTTTAAGTGTAAATCTAGATGATTACCTTTTTGAAGCTCTAACTTTATTAATCAAAAAAAATATAAAAAGAGTAGGAGTTGTAAACTCAAAAGGTGAAATACTAGGTATTTTAGAACAAATTGACGTATTATCTCATTTTGCAAATCATACTTATGTTGTTGATTCAAAAATCAAAAATGCTAAAACATTAAAAGATTTAAAAGAAGCAAGTGAAGAGTTAGTTGATACAGTAAAAACACTTAATGCAAAAGGTGTAAAAGTAAATCATATTTCAAGTTTAATTGGACAACTAAATACAAAAGTTTATAAAAAGATTTATAAATTTATTGTTCCAGAAGAACTTCAAAAAAATGCTTGTCTTATAGTTATGGGAAGTGAAGGAAGAAATGAACAAATTATAAAAACTGACCAAGACAATGCATTGGTAGTTAAAAATGGAATTGATGTAGAACAATATAGACCATATATGCAAGAGATAACTGATACACTTATTGACTTTGGATACCCTCCTTGTGAAGGTAATATTATGGTATCAAATCCATTTTGGTGTAAAACAGTTGAAGAGTATAAAAAAGAGACTGCAAGATGGATTGAAGCCCCTGATATGCAAAACTATATGGATTTAGCAATCTTCTTTGACTCATTTGCAGTTGCAGGAGATAAAGAGTTATTAATTAATCTAAAAGATGATTTATTTAATAAACTGCATGATAAAGATGTATTTATGGCATACTTTGCAAAAGCAACTTTAACTTTTGATACCCCAAGTACAGTAGCAAACTTCATGACTAAAACCTATAATATTGATGTTAAAAAAACAGGTGTATTCCCTATTGTTCAAGGAATTAGAAGTTTAAGTCTTAGAGAAAGAATTAGAGAAACAACTACTGTTAAAAGAATTCAAATCTTGCGAGAAATGAAAGTTTTAGAAGATGAAACTGCTAGTGAGTTATTAGAAGCTTTTGAAGTTTTAAATACTTTAAGACTAAAAGCTCATTTACAAAAACTTCAAGATGGAAGAGAGATTGATAATGAAGTTGATACACACAGTTTAGGTAAAATCGAAAGAGATTTACTAAAAGATAGTTTCAAGATTGTTAATAACTTTAAAAAGTTTATAACTTACACATTCAAAATTGATAAGATTTCATAATGTTTAAGAACTTTATTAATTCATGGCGAAAGAAAAAACTTCTAAATAAGAAGTATGAGTATCTATTTGATGATCCACCAAAAGATGAGTATGTTTGTTTAGACTGTGAGACAACAGGACTTAATCCTAGAAAAGATGAAATCCTTTCTATTGGGGCAGTTCATATAAAAAAGAATAAAGTATTAATGAGAAAAACATTAAATATTTTTGTTAAACCATCAATGAAAATTACAGAAGAGTCAATTAAAATACATCAAATTAGACCTATTGATTTAGAAAATGGCCAAGACCCAAAAGATGCAATCCTTGAACTTTTAGAATTTATAGGAAATAGACCTATTGTAGGATATTACATTAAATTTGATATTGCGATGATATCAAAATATACAAAAGAACTAATTGGAGTATCTCTTCCAAATAGACAAGTTGAAGTATCATCAATGTATTTTAAAACAAAAAAAAGGAGTTCAGATTACGAATTTGTGGACTTAAAATTTGACACAATTTTAAAGGAATTAGATATTCCAGAACTTGGAAAACATGATGCATTAAATGATGCAATTATGACATCTATGATTTTCTTAAAATTAAGAGATTTATCTCCAGCAAATTCTACTTTTTATACTGGATAAAATAGCTTTATCATAGCATTAAAATAGCGTTAACATAGCATCAAAATAGCATGCTACGTTAATGCTATTTTTAGATGTAACAAATCGTTACTTAGGGGCTTTCT
Source organism: Arcobacter sp. F155 (assembly GCF_004116455.1). Lineage (NCBI taxonomy): Bacteria > Pseudomonadati > Campylobacterota > Epsilonproteobacteria > Campylobacterales > Arcobacteraceae > Arcobacter > Arcobacter sp. F155. The sequence goes on along the minus strand of NZ_PDJU01000012.1, from coordinate 66,075 downwards.
TCACTTAAACTTGACTTAATAGTCAACTAAAATTTCATTCTATTTTCATTCTCATGTATAATATTCAAATGTTTTTTATGAATTATTATTTTGATTATAAATTATCAAAATATAATACATAGAAATATTATCTTAGAAAGGACGACTATGAATGACGAATTAGTAGCTAAAATTAAAGCTAATCCAAGTTACCAAGACTTAGTTAAAAAAAGGTCTAGTTTAGCATTAAAACTTGCAATCTTTGTACTTGCAATTTTTTATGCATTCATCTTAACTATTGCATTTGAACCATCTGTTTTAGGAATTAAAACTGGAGAAGGTGTAATGACAATAGCATTTCCTGTAGCGGCAGCTATTATTATAGTTAGTTTTTTTACAACATTAATTTATGTAAAAAAAGCAAATGGTGAGTTTGAGGACTTAATTGATCAAGTAAGACAAGATGTAAAGGATGAGTTATAATGTTTAGAATATTAGCACTTTTATCAATCTTTGCTGTTGCAGTATTTGCAGCAGGTGATGCGAACTTTGAAGCATCACAGAGAGAACTTAATATTCCAGCAATCATTATGTTCTTTATTTTCGTTGGTGGTACTTTAGGAATTACTTATTGGGCAGCTAAAAAAACTAAATCTGCAAGTGACTTCTATACTGCTGGTGGTGGTATTTCTGGTTTTCAAAATGGTATGGCAATTGCAGGTGATTATATGTCTGCAGCATCATTCCTTGGTATTTCTGGACTTGTTTACTTAAGTGGTTATGATGGTTTAATTTATGCAGTTGGGTTCTTAGTTGGTTGGCCTGTAATTTTATTCTTATTAGCTGAAAGATTAAGAAACTTAGGTAAATTTACTTTTACAGATATCGCTGCATTTAGATTAGGTCAAAAAGAGATTAGAACATTAGCTGCATTTGGTTCATTAGCAGTTGTTACACTATATCTTATTGCACAAATGGTTGGTTCAGGGAAACTTATCCAAGTATTATTTGGATTAGAGTATGAATATGCAGTAATCTTAGTTGGTGTTATGATGATTATTTATGTAACTTTTGGTGGTATGCTTGCAACTACTTGGGTACAGATTATTAAAGCTGTTTTATTACTTTCAGGTGTATCATTTATGGGATTCATGGTATTAAGCCATTTTGGATTCTCTTTTGAAGCATTAGCTACAAAAGCTGTTGAATCACACGAAAAAGGTCAAGCTATTATGGCTCCAGGTGGATTTATTTCTGATCCTGTTTCTGCTATTTCACTTGGACTTGCTTTAATGCTTGGTACTGCAGGACTTCCTCACGTACTTATGAGATTCTTTACAGTTGGTAATGCTAAAGAAGCTAGAAAGTCTGTTGTTTACGCAACTGGTTTCATTGGTTACTTCTATTTAGTAATTGCTATTATTGGTCTTGGAGCAATTGTATTCTTAAACTCTGATGCTGGAGCTGCATACTTTGTTGATGGTAAACTATTTGGTGGAAACAACATGGCTGCAATTCACTTATCACACATTGTTGGTGGTAATGTATTCTTAGGATTTATTTCAGCTGTTGCATTTGCTACAATTTTAGCAGTTGTTGCAGGACTTACTCTTGCTGGTGCATCTGCAATTTCACATGACCTTTATGCTTCTGTTATTAATCCAAATGCTACAGAAGAGCAAGAGATTAGAGTTTCTAAAATTGCTGTTATTGTAATTGGATTCATTGGTGTTATATTAGGTATTGCATTTGAACAACAAAATATTGCATTTATGGTTGGTCTTGCATTTGCTATTGCAGCATCTGCTAACTTCCCAATTCTATTCTTATCAATTTACTGGAGAAAGTTAACTACTAGAGGTGCATTTATCGGTGGTATTGTTGGTTTAGCAACTGCTGTTATTCTAGTTGTTGTTGGTCCAATTGTTTGGGTAGACATTTTAGGAAATAAAGAAGCTTTATTCCCATATAAACACCCTGCACTATTCTCTGTTTCTGCAGCATTTATTGCAATTTGGTTCTTCTCTATTACTGATAAGTCTCAAAGAGCAAAAGATGAAGAGAAAGCATTTGAAGCTCAAAATATTAGAGCTCAAACTGGTTTCGGAGCTGCAGGAGCAGTTGATCACTAAAAGTACACTTTGTACAGTTTTAGTACATCAAAGAGAGTTTAAATACTCTCTTTGAACAAAAAACTATCATAAAGCCCAATACTTAGCCATTTTGCACTGCTATTTCTTTGCTACCTTTTTACAAACTTCTAATTTTTTTTACTTTTAATGTACAATTTTTGTTTAAATTAATTTTTTTCCATGTATAATTTAATTTGTTTGTTATGCTATGTTGATGCTACCCATTAGCGTAGCTTATTACTAAACAAATTATAAATATTAGTTTATCTTATTTGTTAGTAAATAAGGGTAGATTGATAGAAGGGGAAAAGATGAAGGACGAATTAGTTGAAAGGATTGAAAACAATCCTAAATATCAAGAACTAGTTTCTAAAAGAACTGGTTTAGGTATCAAACTTGGTATCTTTGTACTTGTAATGTTTTATGCATATATTTTAACAATTGCATTTAACAAAGAGGTATTAGCTACTAAAATTGGTGAAGGAATGACTACAATTGCATTTCCTATTGCATTAGCTATCTTAGTAATAAGTTTCTTAACTACACTTGTTTATGTGAAAAGAGCAAATGGTGAGTTTGAAGATTTAACTAACGATATTAAAGATGATGTAAAGGATTTAATGTAATGTTTAAAATATTAGCACTAATTTCTGTTTTTGCATTAACTGCTTTTGCTGCAGGTGATGCAAGTTTTGAAGCAACAAAAAGAGATCTTAATATCCCAGCGATTATTATGTTCTTTGTTTTTATTGCTGGTACTTTAGGTCTTACTGTATGGGCTGCAAGAAGAACAAAATCTGCAAGTGACTTTTATACTGCAGGTGGGGGAATCACTGGTTTCCAAAATGGTTTAGCAATTGCAGGTGACTATATGTCTGCTGCTGCATTTCTTGGTGTATCTGGACTTATTTACTTAAAAGGTTATGATGGTGTTATCTATGCAGTATCATTCTTAGTTGGTTGGCCAATTATTCTTTTCTTTATGGCTGAAAAATTAAGAAACCTAGGTAAATTTACTTTTGCTGATATCGCTGCTTATAGATTAAGTCAAAAAGAGATTAGAACACTAGCTGCATTCGGGACACTTTCAGTTGTAGTTTTATATCTTATTGCACAAATGGTTGGTGCAGGAAAACTTATTCAAGTACTTTTTGGTATGGAGTATGAATTTGCAGTAATCTTAGTTGGGGTTATGATGATTATTTATGTTACTTTTGGTGGTATGTTAGCAACTACTTGGGTACAAATTATCAAAGCTTGTTTACTTCTTTCTGGTGTTTCATTTATGGCAATCATGGTTTTATGGCAGTTTGACTTCAACTTTGAAAGTTTAGCTGTAGCAGCTACTGAAAACCACAAAGATGGTGAATCAATTCTTGCACCAGGTGGATTTATTTCTGACCCAATTTCAGCTATTTCTTTAGGTATGGCTTTAATGCTTGGTACTGCAGGTCTTCCTCACGTACTTATGAGATTCTTTACTGTTGGTAATGCAAAAGAAGCTAGAAAATCTGTTGTTTATGCAACTGGTTTTGTTGGTTACTTCTGGGTTATTATTACTATCGTTGGATTTGGAGCAATTGCATTCTTAAATACAGATGCAGGAGCACAATATTTTGTAGATGGTAAACTATTTGGTGGAAATAACATGGCATCTATTCACTTATCACATATGTTAGGTGGAAATGCATTCTTAGGATTTATTTCAGCAGTTGCATTTGCTACAATTTTAGCAGTTGTATCTGGACTTACATTATCAGGAGCATCGGCTATTTCACACGACCTTTACTCAAATGTAATTAATCCAAATGCTACAGATGAGCAAGTTGTTAAAATTTCAAAAGTTACAGTTGTTGTTGTTGGTATTGTTGGTGTAATCTTAGGTATTGCATTTGAACAACAAAATATTGCATATATGGTTGGATTAGCATTTGGTATTGCAGCATCTGCAAACTTCCCAATTCTTTTCTTATCAATTTACTGGAGAGGATTAACTACTAGAGGTGCATTCTTAGGTGGTTTATGTGGTCTTATTTCAGCGGTTACTTTAGTAATTGTTGGACCAATTGTATGGGTACAAATTTTAGGAAATGAAGAAGCTTTATTCCCTTATAAACACCCAGCATTATTCTCAGTAACAGTTGCATTTATTTCAATCTGGTTCTTCTCTAAAGTAGATAGCTCAGAAAGAGGAAAAGCAGAAAAAGAATTATTTAGAGCTCAAAACATTAGAGCAAATACAGGTATTGGTGCAGCAGGAGCAGTTGACCACTAATACTTAAAATCAAAGAGATTTTCTCTTTGGTTTTAAAGGTTTTTATTATTAATTTCAATATAATGAATTAATAAATTAATAATAGAGACTTAAATATGAGCATACAAGAACAAGTAAACTTTTTAAAAGCAATTCATCCTTTTGATAAACTTACAAAATCTCAATTAGAGTACTTCGCAGACAACCTTGATATTGTCTACTTAAAAAAAGACGAAATCATTCAAAATGTTTCACAAGAGCCAGAGTTTTTATACTTTATTATAAAAGGTATTGTACAAGAAAAAAATGAAGAGAAAGAGGTTTTATCTTTTTATTCAAATCAAGAGTTTTTTGATTCTGTTTCACTTATAGAAAACTTTTCTAAACATAAGTTTGTCACAAAAGAAGAGACTATTTGTTATACCCTACCAAGGGAAATATTTATTAAAGTCTTACACGAGAACCCTACTTTAGAAAGTTTTTTCTTTCAATCTATTTCACAAAAACTAAATGGAAATGTTCACCACGAAAAAAATAAAGAGCTTGCAAACTTAATGATTGCAAAAGTGAAAGATGCAAGAGTACATGAAGCACTTATCTTACCTTTTGAAACTTCTATTTTTGATGCGGTTACAAAACTAAAAGAAGTAAAAGTGCCTACTTTATTACTTGAAGATGAAAATAAAGAGATACACATTGTTACAGACTCAGATTTTAGGGAAAAAGTGATTTTAAATAGAATGAGTTTTGATGAAAGTGTTGGAAAAATCTCTAACTCTGGCTTAAGATATGTAAATGAAAATGACTTTTTATTTAATGCTCAACTTCTAATGACAAAACATGGATTAAAAAGATTAGTAGTAAAAAATGATGGTGATAAAATAGTTGGTATTTTAGACCAAATCTCTTTATCTTCTTTCTTTGCAACTCACACTTTCTCTGTATCAAATGAAATTACAAGGGCAAATACAGTTGAAGAATTAAAAGTTGCTAGTCAGTCGTTACTAAAAATCATTAAATCTTTATATGCAAAAGGTGTAAAAGTTTCATTTATTTCTAAATTAATCAATCAACTAAATAGAAAAGTAATGAATAAACTTTTCATTATGTTAGCACCTGAAGAATTAATTGGAAAATCTTCATTAATAGTAATGGGAAGTGAAGGTAGAGGGGAACAGGTTTTAAAAACAGACCAAGATAATGCACTTATTGTATCTGATGAGTGTACAATCTCAAAAGAAGAGTTACAAAAATTTACATCTTTATATACTGAAACTTTAGTTGACTTTGGTTTTCCTAGATGTGAAGGGAATATCATGCTTTCAAATCCTTATTGGTGTAGAACAAAACAAGAGTTTAAAGACTTAATCTATGACTGGATTAATAAACCAGAACAAGATAGCTATATGAATTTAGCGATTTTTTATGATGCAATTTGTGCTTCAGGAGATAGAAAACTTTTAGATGATTTAAAACAATATATGTTTAAAGTTTGTTCTGACTCAAAAAGTTTCTATATGCATTTTGCCAAAATTGTTATGGACTTTGATGTTCCTTTAGGTTTCTTTGATGGCTTTGTTTTTGATTCAAAAAATAAAGAGCACGAACATGAACTTGATATAAAAAGAGGTGGTATCTTTATTGTTGTTCAAGGAGTTAGAGCCCTTTCTTTAGAAAATAAACTAATGCGTGCAAATACTCTTAAAAGAATAAAAGAGTTAACAGATAAAAAAGTATTCACTGAAGAGTTTGCCGATGAGTTAACTGAAGCCTTTAACTATCTATGTACTTTAAAACTAAAATCAAATATTGAAAAACTAGATTCAGGACAAGTAATTGATAACTACATAGACCCTGACACTTTAACTACTATGGAAAAAGATTTATTAAAAGATAGTTTTAAAATTGTAAACAAGTTAAAGAAAAAACTAGAAAATCACTATAAGTTGAACTATGTTTAATAAACTAAAAAACTATTTTAATAGAAAAAATCTAAAAGATGAAAAGTTTTCATACCTTTTTGAAAGACCAGTAGATGATGAGTTTGTCTGTTTTGATTGTGAAACTACGGGATTAAATCCTTTAGAAGATGATATCATTTCTATTGGAGCTGTTATTATAAAAAACAATACTATTGTTTCAAGTAAAAAGTTTGTTAGATTTGTAAAACCAGAAACAAAACTTCAAGTAGAAGCTATCAAAGTACATCATATAAGAGAGTGTGATTTACTAGAAGCTGGAAATATTGATACTGTAATTGAAGAGTTTTTAGAGTTTATTGGAAGCAGAAAACTTGTGGGTTACTACTTAGAATTTGATATTGCTATGATAAATAAGTATCTAAAACCAAAATTAGGAATAAAACTTCCTAATAAAGCCTATGAAGTTTCTGCTATTTATCACGACTGGAAGATTGAGGCTATTCCACAAAGTAACATAGACCTAAGATTTGACACTATTTTAAAAGAGCTAAAAATTCCTCCTTTAGGAAAGCATGATGCCTATAATGACGCCATTATGACAGCAATGATGTTTCTAAAACTAAAAAATCAAGCAAAAGTGAAAGTAAAGTAACTACATATCATTGACACATCTTTTTGATATAATGCTCCAAATTCAAAAAAAAGGTGTGCTAATGTTAGTTCTTGTATTAAACGCAGGTAGCTCTTCACTTAAATATCAACTTATGAAACCTGAGTCTGGTGAAGTGCTTGCTTCTGGTCTATGTGAAAGAATTGGAATAGACGGAAAACTTGTACATGAATCTTTAGGCAAAAAGAGTAAAAAAGAGATAGATATGCCTACTCATAAAGAGGCAATTGAAGTTGTATTAGAGACTTTAACTTCGGGGGAAACAAAAGTTATTGACTCTATTGATGAAATTGAGGCTATCGGTCATAGAGTAGTTCATGGTGGAGAATATTTTAACTCTTCTGTTATTGTTGATGATGATGTTATCTCTAAATTAAAAGAGTTAATTCCTTTAGCTCCATTACATAACCCTGCAAATATTATGGGTATGGAGATTGCTAAAGAGATTTTACCTACAAAACCAAATGTAGCGGTATTTGATACGGCATTTCATCAAACTATGCCTGCATCTAACTATATGTATGCTGTTCCATATGAAGATTACAAAGACCACGGTGTAAGAAAATATGGATTCCATGGAACTTCTCACTATTATGTTTCAAATAAAGCAAAAGAGGCTTTAAATAAAGATGACTCAAAAATCATTGTATGTCACTTAGGTAATGGTTCTTCTGTATGTGCAGTAAGAGATGGAAAATCAATTGATACATCTATGGGGCTTACTCCTTTAGAAGGTTTAATGATGGGAACAAGATCAGGTGATATTGACCCAGGTGTTATGGCATACTTAATGGAAAAGAAAAATATGTCAGCAGAAGAAGTAACAAACTACTTAAATAAAAAATCAGGTCTTCTTGGAGTATCTGGAATTAGTTCTGATTTAAGAGAAGTAATTGAAGCTTGTGAAAATGGTGATGAAAGAGCAAAAACAACTATTGATATGAAATGTAATAGAATCAAAAAGTATATCTGTTCATATGCAGGAATGCTTGAAGGTGTTGATGCTATTTGCTTCACAGCAGGTATTGGTGAAAATGCTGATTTAATCCGTGAAAAAGTATGTTCTGGATTAGAGTTTATGGGTATTGAAGTTGATACTGATAAAAACAAAGATAGAACATCATGTGATATTAAAGAAATCAATAAAGATAGATCAAAAACTAAGATCTTCGTTATTCCAACAAATGAAGAATTAGTAATCGCACAAGACACATATAACTTAGTAAAAGCGTAATGCTTTTACTAACCACTTTCTAACCACCTACTAAAAAATACACAAAAATTTATCCTTATGTAAAAGATATGTACTACTTTTATACACACATAATAAATATGTATAAAACTTTTTCACTTTAGCCAGGGTAATGCTATTTTAATGCTACGCTTGAATATTATAATTTTTACTGATTTTATAAAAAAGGACGCTTGATGGGTTTAATAGAAAGTATTAAAGAGAATGCTAAAAAAGAACTTAAAACTATTGTTCTTCCGGAATCTGAAGACGAAAGAGTACTACAAGCTACTCAAAAGGTTTTAGAAGAAAAAACTGCTAATGTAGTTTTAATCGGAAACGAAGAACAAATTAAAGCAGATGCTGCTTCATGTGGAGCTTCAATCGAAGGTGCAACAATTATTGATCCTAAGAAATTCGATGGGATTGAAAGATATGTTGACGAATTAGTAGAGTTAAGAAAATCTAAAAATTTATCTAAAGAAGAAGCTACAGAAATCATGACTACTGAACCAAGATTTTTTGGTTGTATGATGGTAAGACTTGGTGAAGCTGATGGACTTGTTGCTGGTTCAAACTCACCTACTGCTGACGTATTAAGAGCTGCTATTCAAGTTATTAAAACTGCTCCTGGAATAAATACAGTTTCATCTGCATTTATTATGGAAACAGCTGACGGTAAATTTGGAGACAATGGATTAATTTTATTTGCAGACTGTGCAGTTATTCCAGAACCAAATGCAGAACAATTAGCTGATATTGCAAGTGCTACTGCTGCTACTGCTAAATCAGTTGTTGGTTTAGACCCAAGAGTTGCAATGTTATCTTTCTCAACAAAAGGTAGTGCAAATCACCCATTAGTTGACAAAGTGCAATATGCTGTTGACTTATTAACAGAAAGAAATGTTGATTTTGAATTTGACGGTGAATTACAAGCAGATGCTGCAATCGTTGAAGCTGTAGGAGCTAAAAAAGCGCCAGACTCTAAAGTAGCTGGAAAAGCTAATGTACTTGTATTCCCAGATTTACAATCAGGAAATATTGGATACAAATTAGTTCAAAGATTTGCAGGAGCTGCTGCTCATGGTCCAGTTGTTCAAGGTTTAGCAAAACCAGTAAATGACTTATCAAGAGGTTGTTCAGTTGATGATATCGCTAACTTAGTTGCTATCACTGCTACACAATGTTAATTTAAAATTTAGAAAGAAAGAGGGAAAAGATATATGTTAGTATTTATTTTAAACGCAGGAAGTTCATCATTAAAGTACCAATTAATGAATCCAATCAACAAAGAGACTTTAGCTGTTGGTATCTGTGAAAGAATTGGTATAGATGGTGCACTTAAACATGAGTTTGGTGATGATCAAAAATTAAAAATTTCTGCAGATATGCCAACTCATAAAGAAGCAATTGAATTAGTACTTAAAACATTAACTGAGGGTGAAGGAAAAGTAATTGACTCAATCGATGATATTGAAGCAATTGGACACAGAGCAGTTCATGGTGGTGAAGAGTTCTCTGGTTCTGTAATGGTTACAGACAGAGTTATTGAAACTATGAAAAAATTAATTCCATTAGCGCCTTTACATAATCCAGCAAATATCATGGGAATGGAAATTTGCCAACAATTAATGCCAGGTAAACCAAATGTAGCTGTATTTGATACTGCATTCCACCAAACTATGCCTGATTATGCATATATGTATGCATTACCATATGACCAATATACTAAAAATGGTGTTAGAAAATATGGTTTCCACGGAACATCTCACTTCTTCGTATCTAACGAAGCTGCTAAAATGTTAGATAAAAAACACAATACTAGAATTATCGTATGTCACTTAGGAAATGGTTCTTCTGTTTCTGCAGTATTCGATGGTAAATGTATTGATACTTCAATGGGTCTTACTCCTGTTCAAGGTCTAATGATGGGAACAAGAGCTGGTGACGTTGGAGCTGGTGCTATTCAATACATGATGGATACTGAAGGTTGGGATATCAAAGAGATGCTTGACGTACTTAACAAAAAATCTGGTATCGTTGGTGTTTCTGGTAAATCTTCTGACTTAAGAGAAGTTCTTGAAGGTATGGAAGAAGGTGATGAAAGATGTAGATTAGCAGTTGATATGATTGCTTATAGAATTAAACAATACATTGGTTCATACGCTGCTGCACTTGATGGTGTTGATGCATTATGTTTCACTGGTGGAATCGGTGAAAATGCTGCAATTATTAGAGAGAAAGTTTGTGCTGGTCTTGATTATATGGGATTAAATATCGACCCAGTTAAAAACAACAAAAGATGTGGAGATGCTAGAGATATTTCTACAAATGGTTCTTCTGGAAGAATCTTCGTTATTCCTACAAATGAGGAATACGTTATCGCAAACGATACTTATAAAATCGTTAAAGGTGTTGAGTAAGAAATTACTCCTCACTCATACTAGGGAAAAGAAAAAAGGCAAGGAATCACACACCTTGCCTTTTTTTATTTACTTTTACTACCTTGTCCTTTTCTATAATTACCTGTAATTTTTCTGTTTGAATTTCTTTTAGAAGTCTGTCTTTTTCTATTATCTATAAACTCTTCTACTTCTTTTTTAAAATCTTTTTTTTCGCTATGTTTAGCTCTTTTATTTGAACTTGGTTTTGTTCTTCTTTCATTTGTTTTAGTAGAGTTTCTTTTACTATTTTTATTTTTTGTATTTGATGTTTTCTTTGGCTTTTTTAATGAACTAAGAGTAAAACCTTCTACATCTCTAACGGGAATAGTTGTTTTTGTTAGCTTTTCAATATCTTCTAGAAATTGAGCTTCCTCATCACAAACTAAAGATAATGCCTCTCCTACATTCCCTGCTCTACCTGTTCTTCCAATTCTGTGAACATAGTCTTCTGGTACATTTGGTAATTCATAATTAATAACATGAGGTAATAGTTCAATATCAATACCACGTGCAGCAATATCAGTTGCTACAAGTACTCTAATTTTCTTTGACTTAAAATCTTTTAGAGCTGTAGTTCTTGCACCTTGTGATTTATTTCCATGAATTGCTAAAGATGAAATATTGTTCTTATTTAAAAACTCACTTAATCTATTTGCTCCATGCTTAGTACGTGTGAAAACTAAAACTTGATTCCATTCTTGAGTATGTATTAAAAAGGCTAAAAGACTTTTCTTTTTCTCTTTACTTACATAATGAACAGCTTGTGAAACCTGCTGGGATAAAGTATTGCTTCTAGCAACTTCTACAGTTTGAGGATTTGTTAAAAAAGAGTTAGATAACTTTTTTATTTCATCAGAAAAAGTAGCTGAGAAAAGTAGTGTTTGTCTATGATTTGGAACCTTTGCTACAACTTTTTTTATATCATGAATAAATCCCATATCTAACATTCTATCAGCTTCATCAAGAACTAAAAAATCAACCCTTGATAAGTCTATAGTGTTTTGAGACATATGATCTATTAATCTTCCTGGTGTTGCAATTACGATATCAACACCCTTTCTTAAACTAGCTTTTTGTGGATTTATTCCAACTCCACCAAAAATTACGGCTGTTTTTAAATGAAGATATTTACTATAAGCTTGAATATTTTCAAAAACTTGAAGTGCTAGTTCTCTTGTTGGAACTAAAATTAGTGCTTTTATATAAGCCTTTTGTTCTTTTTTATGAGGTTTTGAACTCATAAACTCTAAAAGTGGCAGAGTAAAAGCTGCTGTTTTACCTGTACCTGTTTGTGCAGCTGCAAGTAAATCTTTTTTTTCCAAAACTTTTGGAATAGCTTGCTCTTGGATTAAAGTAGGTTTTGTATAACCTTGCTCTTCAATCGCTTTTAAAATATTAGGATTTAACCCTAATTTTGTAAATGACATATATGACCTTTGATATATTAGTAGTCTAAAAAAGTAATTCGTGATAAATGAAGAATATGCAGATTTTTACTATAATTTTTTCGTATTATAACACAATTTTTGAAAAGTAATAAAAAAAAGAGAAGAAAAGATAGAATTAAAAAATTCTATCTTCTAGTAAGCTTTTAGCCCACCCTCAAATAATACAGAGAAGTTAGATACTGTTTCTTGGATTATTCTATCTAAGAACTTATCAAATTTATCCTCTTTTTTCCAAGAAGGATTTACTATACCTGATAATTCAATTACTCTATTTTGAGCAAAAGTTAAAGTACTAACCTCATCAACTAATCCAACCTCTTTTGCTTGAGATGAAGTAAAAATATGAGCATCAGCAAATTTTATGTGGTCTTGAACTTTTAGACCTCTTGCATTTGCTACATCTGTTATAAACATATTGTATGTATCATTTATAACTTTTTCTAACTCTTCCTTCTCATAATCAGCCCAAGCTCTTGTTGGTGTTCCTGATTCTTTAAACTTCCCTGCTTTAACAGTTTGAGTTTTTACACCAATTTTATCCATTAGTTCTTCTAAGTTCGTTCCTTGAAAAATAACTCCAATAGAACCAACCATAGACCCTGGATTTGCAATAATCTCTTTAGCCCAAATAGAAGAGTAGTAACTTCCACTAGCCATAACACCACTTGCATAAGCTACAACTGGCTTTAAAGCATTTAACTCTTTAATTGCATAAGCTATTTCAACAGATGGTGCTACAGCTCCTCCTGGAGAGTTTACATCAAGCAGTACACCTTTGATGTTATTATTCTTTTTAGCTTCATTTATTTGAGCTAAAACTTTTTGCGAATCTAAAATAGGACCATATAGTTCTATCTTTTGTAAATTAGCAGTTTCAAAACTTCCTTCTTGAATATTTGCTTCATTTGAAGTTGATACAAAGTAATAAACAATTGTTAAGAAAACTATTGTCTTAAAATATTTCGTAATAAAATCTAAAATAGCAATAATAGGATAAAAAAGTTTTTTAAAAAAATTAAGCATTTTGTCCTCCAATAAAAACTTTACTTACAAACTTAGTATGTAAAATTACATTCATACATAAATCCTCTTCATCTTTGATATTATCTGGTAAGTTGATTGCTATAATATCTGCATCTTTTTCTTTTACTAATTGTCCTTTTTGTAAACCTAAAGCTTTTGCACCATTTATAGTTGCCGCTTGAAGTAAACTTTTTGAAAAGGAAATTGGATTTTTATCCACATGCATCATTAAACAATTTCTTAACTCATCAAACATTGATAAAGAGTTATTTGAACTAAGTCCATCTGTACCAATTGTAAATGGTACTTTTAAATCAATTAATCTATCTATATCTAACTTTGTGTTGTTTAACAATCTATTTGAAGTTACACAATGATTTACAAAAGCATTTAACTCTTTTATCTTTTTTAAGTCATTGTCACTTGCTTCCACACAGTGAGTAAATGATAGGTTATCTATATCTTTAAATTGATTTAAAAACTCCATTGGTTTTGTAACACTTTTTTCTTGTCCTAAAAAGTTTTTGAAAAACTCTAAAAAACCACCCTCATCACGATGTAACCACTCAAACTCTTCTGGAGATTCTAAAAAGTGTGAACTTACTGCTAACTTATCTTCTCTTGCTAGATTTAAAGTCTCCCTTACTAAAAATGGATGTACTGAATATGGAGAGTGAATAGCAATTGCTGGAATAAAATTTTTACTTTCATTCTTTTTTGCTGTATTTAATCTTGCTTTAAAATCTGCAAATAAGTTATCTATCATATCAGCCTTACTTCCAATTACTTCAGTAAAAAATACTGTATTAATAGGAGTTTTCACACATGGTTCTATATCAAGTGAGTATGAAGAGATAGCTCCAATTGTTGTAGTACCACTTTTAAGCATCTTAGATAACTTTTTAGAGATAAGTTTACTAGTTGCTTTTTCAACTAACTCTTCTCTTGATGCAATAACAGAGTTTAGCCACTGCATAAAGTTTCCATATTTTAAAGTTGTTGCATTTGAAGAGAACTCTAAATGGACATGAGAGTTTATAAGTCCTGGCATTAAAACTGAGTTTTCACCTAAAGACTCAATTTCAACTTCTGGATATTTATTTTCAATGAACTCTTTAGTACCCACATCAATAATTTTTTCATCAAAAACTACAGCACCATCTTTTATGATGGCACTATCTTCATTGCAAGTTATTATCCATGAGGCACTTAGAATTTTCATTAATTACTTCTCTTCTACTTGTGCTTGAGCTTTAGCTGCTGCTTCTTGTTGTGCATGGTGAGCTGCTTTAACTTCTGAAATAATTTGAGTTAAAGAGATAAGTCCTAAGTGGTAAGAGAATGGACCAAATCCTGTGATAACACCAGTTGATGCACCAGCAGTGATTGATTTTTGTCTAAACTCTTCTCTTTTATAAATATTTGAAATATGTACTTCTACAGTTGGAAGATTTACTGCACTTAGTGCATCTTTAATAGCAATTGATGTGTGAGAAAATGCTGCTGGATTAATTAAAATACCATCAACTGTACCTAAACACTCTTGAATTCTATCTACGATTTCACCTTCTAAGTTTGATTGGAAAAACTCTAATTCAACATCATTTTGTGCTGCACTAGCTTTCATTTGTTCATGAATTTGTTCTAAAGACATAGGACCATAAATATGTTGTTCTCTAACACCTAACATATTTAAATTTGGACCTTGAATAACTGCAATTTTCATATTATATTCCTTTTATGATTTTTGGGTAAGATTATATTTAAAATTTAGTTAATGAAAGATGAATTATGAGGAATTATTTATTATTAAACGAAAACGCCATCTACTATGAGTGTGGATTCTCTTGTGACAATGTAATATTTATAAAACTAGAAAAAGATAGTTTTTTTATCACAGATGCTAGATATACAATTGAAGCTAAAGAGTATGCAAAAAATTGTCAAGTTATAGAGAGTTCTGATTTAGTAAAAGATGCTCAAAAAGTATTGAAAAAATCTAAAATCAAAAAAATAGTATTTGATCCAAATGATTTCACTTACTCTTTACACCAAAAACTAACAAATGGTTTAAAAATAGAGTTTATTCAAAGGGAAAACTTTTCAAAACTAAAAAGAATAATCAAAACAGATGAAGAGATTGAGTTCCTAAAAAAAGCTTCAATGATAGGTAAAAAAGGTTTTAAAGAACTGGCTAAATATATTAGAAAAAATGGTTTTAATCAAAAAGAAAATTTTTTACACTTTAAAGCAATTGAAAAAATGTCACAAACAGGAAAATATGATTTAAGTTTTGACCCAATTGTAGCTATTAATGAAAATGCAGCAAAACCCCATGCCCTACCTACAAAAAAGAAACTAAAACTACATGATTTACTTCTTGTGGATGCTGGAGTAAAATATAAAAGATATTGTTCCGATAGAACTTGTACAGCTCATGTTGATTTTGAAACTTTTAATTTTAAAAGGGAACAAAAATTTAAAAATAAAAAAGAGCAAAAAATATATGACTTAGTATATAAAGCTCAACTAAATGCTATTTCTAAAGCAAGAGTTGGTATGAAAGCTAGTGAAATTGACAAACTTACTAGAGATGTAATTGAAAAAGCAGGTTATGGAAAATATTTTGTTCATAGTACAGGTCATGGTGTGGGACTTGATATTCATGAATTCCCAAATATCAACAGTAAATCTGATGTAATAATAGAAGACAATATGGTATTTACTATAGAACCAGGTATTTATCTTCCGAATAAATTTGGAGTAAGAATTGAAGATACTGTTGTTATGAAAAATGGAAAGGCAGAGATTTTATAAAATTAAAATAGTTAAAAACAAATCTTGACTAACTTAATTAGTTTTATATTAAAAATAAAATTATGAAAAAAACATTATCTAAAGAATTAACCCTTTTTTATTCTACAAACTTTCCAAGAGTTTTTAACCTTCAATCACATAAAAAATATCTTGTAACCATAGGTATTGGGGGAAATATAGGAGATACTAAAAAGCTTTTTAATAAGCTATTATTATCACTAAATCAAAATAACAAATTTGATTTGCTTATAACTTCTCCCCTACTTTTAAATCCTCCTTTTGGATATTTAAAACAAAAACCATTTTTAAATGGTATAATACAACTTAAAACTAATCTTGCACCTAATGAGTTTTTAAAACATATGCAAAGGTTAGAGAATAGATTTGGAAGAAAGCGGTCCTTTCAAGATGCGCCTAGAACCTTAGATATAGATATAATATTTTTTGATAATAAAAAAATAAATACAGAAAAACTTATTATTCCTCATAAAGACTGGGCCAATAGAGAATCAGTGATTATTCCTTTAAATTATATGAATAAATTATAAAAAACACAAAGATAAATACTTAACAAAAAGATATTATCTTTTGTTCAAAGAATTTTAGAAAGGTTAACTAATGAAAAAGAAAGTTGTTGTTGGTATGTCAGGTGGTGTTGACTCTTCTGTTACAGCATTACTATTAAAACAACAAGGCTATGATGTAGTAGGCTTATTTATGCGAAACTGGGAGTATGGTATCAAAGGTAGCCAATGTCCTAACAGAATTGAGTTTGAAGATGCAAAAAGAGTTGGAGAACTAATCGGTATTGAAGTAAAAGGTAAAGACTTTGTAGAAGAGTACAGAACAAAAGTATTTGATGTATTTTTAGAAGGTTTAAAAAAAGGACTTACTCCAAACCCAGATATTCTTTGTAATAGAGAGATTAAATTTAATGTATTTTTAAATGAAGCAAAGAAAATGGGTGCAGATATGATTGCAACTGGTCATTATGCAAAGATTGCTAAATATAAAGACCATTATGTACTAGATACGCCAAAGGATAGTTCAAAAGACCAATCATATTTCTTACATGCTCTTTCAAGTGAACAGCTAAGTCATGCAATGTTCCCACTTGGTGATTTAACAAAAACAGAAGTTAGGGAAATAGCAAGAGAAAATAACCTACCTGTAAGTGATAAAAAAGATAGTACAGGTATTTGTTTTATTGGGAACCAAAGATTTGATGATTTTATTACTCAACACTTAAAAGCAATTCCTGGTGATATGATAGATGAAAATGGAAAAGTTTTAGGACAGCACAAAGGTCTTATTTGTTACACATTAGGTCAAAGAAAAGGTATTGGACTTGGTGGAATCAAAGGACTTGAAGGTGAGAATAACACTCACAAATCATGGTATGCTGCAAAGAAAAATATCGAAGATAATACCTTAACAGTAGTTCAAGATACAAACCATCCACTACTTATGAGTGAAACAGTTAAAGCTTCTCATATGCACTGGGTACTTGAAGAGGCACCCAAAATTGGTGATAAATTAGTAGCTCAAATAAGATATAGACAACAAAAGCAAGCTTGTACAGTAGTTGAAATAAATGAAGATAAAGTTTTAGTTAAATTTGATAAACCTCAAAGAGCTGTTACACTAGGACAAAGTCTTGTTTTATATGATGGACAGTATTGTCTTGGTGGTGGTTTTATAAGTGACTACAAATAAAAATAAAAAAGTTATGGTAGGCATGAGCGGAGGAATTGATTCTTCCGTTACAGCCTATATGCTTCAAAAAGAAGGTTTCGAAGTTGAGGGATGTTACTTAAAACTTCACAATAGAACTGATGGATATCATGAGCAAAATCTATCTTATATTGAAGATGTAGCAAAATTTTTAAATATCAAATATCATGTATTAGATTTATCAAAAAAATTTGAAGAAGAAGTATATGACTATTTTGTTGATTCTTACTTAGAAGGTACAACACCAAACCCATGTGTAAAATGTAATAGACAAATTAAATTTGGAGCTATGCTTGATTTTGCAAAAGAACATAATGCTTCATATTTAGCTACAGGTCACTATGTAAAAACAGATGGAAAGTTTATCTATGAAGCTGATGATAATACAAAAGATCAAAGCTATTTTTTATCACAAGTAGATAAAGAAGCCTTACCATATATGATGTTTCCATTAAGTACTTATAAAAAAGAAGATATCATTAAATTTGGTGCAAAGCTTGATAAAGCTTATAAAAGAATTACAGAAAAAAATGAATCTCAAGAGATTTGTTTTGTTGAGACTGTTTACACAGATGTTGTAAAAAGACATGCAAACATTGAAATTCCAGGAAAAGTTTTAGATGAAAAAGGAAATATTGTAGGGGAGCATAAAGGTTATATGCACTATACAATTGGGAAAAGAAGAGGTTTCACAGTTTATGGAGCCCAAGAACCTCATTTTGTTACAAAACTAAACCCAAAGAATAATACAATCATTGTAGGTAAAAAACAAGCTTTAGAAGTAAACAGTGTAGAAGCTGAAAACTTAAATATGTTTATTGATGAAAAAGAGTTTGAATGTACTGTAAAACTAAGATATAGGTCAGTTTCAGTTCCTTGTAAAGTAACAATTGAAGATAATAAAGCAAAGATTTCTCTAACAGAACCTGCATTTTCAGTTGCAGCTGGTCAATTAGCTGTTTTCTATGAAGGAAATAAAGTTATTGGAAGTGCTTGGATTAAATCTACTTCATAATAAAACTAAGAGGTAAGCCTCTTAGTTTTTTAATTAAAATGTATATGATAGTGTTAAACTTCCATAAGTACTGTCATTAGAGTCTGCATCATCACTGTCTGCATCAATATCAGCATATAATAATCCAACACTTAATGAATCAGTAAAAGAGTAAGAAACAGTAATATTTAACTCTTTTTCATCAAACTCATCTGCTCCATACTCTGTATCAGAATATAATGCCCCTAATCCAACACCTGCAATTTCATATCCTAATGAAGCATAAATAGTTTTTGCATCTGCTGCATAAATTTGGTTACCTGAATCCATTAGGTTAATGTTATCACCATATGTATCCATTAAACCAACTCCATAATCTTTATCAGTTTTGATATATCCAAGTGCCGCTGAGAAGTCTTCAATTGAAGCCCCTACTTCAAGATTTAAGATATTACCATCATCAGTTGTTGCATCTTTCATCGCAGAATCAACACTACTTCCAGCGTAATGAGCTACGGCTGAGAACATATCAGTTGAGAATGAAGTCTTTAATCCATAAAAATCAACAGCATCTGGCGCAGTGTATGCATAAGGATTGATTTCTAAAGACTCAATACCATTATATTTTACATCTAGTACATATGCACCATCTTCTGTTAATTCTGTGAAATCACTACTTTCATCTTCATCAGATG
The DNA here is from genome assembly GCF_004116455.1 of Arcobacter sp. F155. Taxonomy (NCBI): domain Bacteria; kingdom Pseudomonadati; phylum Campylobacterota; class Epsilonproteobacteria; order Campylobacterales; family Arcobacteraceae; genus Arcobacter; species Arcobacter sp. F155. The sequence continues at coordinate 46,732 of NZ_PDJU01000012.1, read as the reverse complement.
CTGCTTGTCTATCTGTATATCCTAAAACTATTGTTGTATCTGGTACTACTGTAATAGCTGCAACAACTGCTTCATTATAATCTCCTAACCACTCTAAATCAATTGCTTGTCTACCAGCAGTAAGAGAGAAAGACTCATTTGCATACTTTAAGTATGCTTCAGTCATAAGAGCATCGTGGGCAAATGAACCCTCATAATCATCCTCTTCCACCTCTGAAAATTCATGGTTTGCTCTAAAAGCCATTTTTGCACTTAATCCATTAAATGTTCCAGTTTCATAAGCTAAACCAACTGTACCAGCTGTAAATCCAGAATCTGCAACACCTTCATTATCATACTTAACTGTATGCACAGTAATATCTCCACTTACTGTTCCACTTTTAAATGCCTCATCAATTGTATCTGCCGCGAACAGTGTTGATGTTCCTAATAATAATGCACAAGTTAAAATGCTAATCTTTTTCATAAATCTCCTTTAAATATGTTGCAACAATTGTAATATAACCATAAAATTTGTAAACACTATTTTTGTATATTTATTAGACATTTCTAATATATATTTTTTATTCTTTTATATATAAATTCAATATAAGAAGTATTTAGCTAAAATCACGAAATTAAATACTTACTACACATAAGGAAAATCTAATGTCAAAATATAAGCTTTTTAGTGGTACTGCGAACCCTGAATTTGCTAAAAAAGTTGGGAAATACCTAAACGTTGAAGTTGGAGAAGCTTCTATAAACAAATTCAGTGATGGTGAAATCTCTGTGCAAATTAAAGAGAGTGTAAGAGGACAAGACGTATTTATCGTTCAACCTACATGTGCTCCAACAAATGACCACTTAATGGAACTTTTAATTATGATTGATGCACTTAAAAGATCAAGTGCTGCGTCTATTTCTGCTGTTATTCCATATTATGGATATGCTAGACAAGATAGAAAAGCTGCTCCTAGAGTTCCAATTTCTGCAAAGTTAGTTGCTGATATGTTAGAAGCTGCTGGAATTGATAGAATGATTACTATTGATTTACATGCTGCACAAATTCAAGGGTTCTTCAATATTCCAGTTGATAACTTATATGGTTCTGTTTTATTTGTTAGCCACTTAAGAAGCAAAAATCTTAAAAACCCAATTATTGCAAGTCCAGATATTGGTGGAGTTGCAAGAGCAAGATCATATGCTGATAAATTAGGATATGACTTAGTAATTGTTGATAAAAAAAGAGAAAAAGCAAATGTTGCTGAAGTAATGAATATCATTGGTGATGTAGAAGGTAAAGATGTTATCTTAGTAGATGATATGGTTGATACTGCTGGTACTTTAGTAAAAGCTGCTGAAGTATTAAAGAAAAAAGGTGCAACTTCAGTTATGGCTTGTTGTACGCATGGTGTACTTTCAGGACCTGCATTTGATAGAATTAACAATGGAACATTAGATGAGTTAATTATCTCTGATACAATTCCAATGCATGGAGAGAGTGATAAAATCACTGTTTTAAGTGCTGCTAAAATTATGGGTGAGACTATTAGAAGAATTACACATAACGAATCAGTTAACTCAATTTTTATTGACTAGATATAACTAAATAATTATTTAAAAGCTAAATTAATTACTTTTTAGTTATGATGGTAAATAAACACAAAAGGAAATAACATGAAAAAGATTATATTATCTGCAGCCTTATGTGCATCACTTGCTTTCGCGGCAAACAGTGATTACAAATATGAGATTACACCAATGATTGGTGGAAATGTTGCTGAAGGAAATCTAAACTTAGATGACGATCATTATGCAATCGGTGGTTTAAGTTTTGGTGTAAACTTTGATGATACTGTTTATGACCAAATCGAAGTAGGTATTTTAACTTCATTAGAAGAAGTTGATTATGATGGTATTGATAGAGATACTGATATTACAAGACTATTTACAAACTTTGTAAAAAACTATGAACTAACAGATAATACATCTTTATATGGATTAGTTGGTTTTGGTTTAGAGCATTTTGAAAATGAAGAGCTTGGAAACAAGACTGCTTTATTTGGAAACTATGGTATTGGTTTAAGATATGAATTCTCTAATGATATGGCATTAAAAACTGACATTAGACACTTAATTAATACTAACGATAGAGATAACAACTTAGTATATACTGTTGGTTTAGCAATTCCATTTGGTGAAAAAGCAGCTCCAGCTCCAAAAGAAGAGCCACAAGTTCAACCAAAACCTTCAATTGCAAAATTAGCAGATACTGATGGTGATGGTGTTCCTGATATTAAAGATAAATGTCCAGATACTCCAAAAAGTGATATCGTTGACCAAAATGGATGTTCTTTAAAAGTAAACCTAAACATCAACTTTGATTTTGATAGTGCAAGAATTAACAATGAGTACGATTCAAAAATCACAAAATTTGCTGACTTCATGAAAAAATTCCCTTCTGTAAAAGGAAAAATTGAAGCACATACAGATTCAGTAGGTACTGAAAAATATAACCAAGACCTATCTGAAAGAAGAGCTGCAGCTGCAGTTAAAGCTTTAGAGGAAAAAGGTATTGATAAATCAAGACTTAACTCAACAGGATATGGTGAGTCTAAACCTAAAGCAACAAATGAAACAAGAGAAGGTAGAGCTGAAAACAGAAGAGTTGAAGGTTCTATTTACAGATAATTCTTAACACTTAAGTACAGGAATCTTCCTGTACTTTACCTCACTAAATCAAAAACTTAACTAGTAACTAACAAAACTTTAGATATAATCGCGAAATTTAATATATAAATACTTCAATTACAGGAATTTAATTTTGCAAAAAAATATTAGAAACTTTAGTATTATTGCCCATATTGACCATGGAAAATCTACATTAGCTGATAGAATTATTCAAGAGTGTGGAGCTGTTACAGATAGAGAATTATCTTCACAGATGATGGATACTATGGATATTGAGCAAGAGCGTGGTATTACTATTAAGGCTCAAAGTGTAAGATTAAAATATATCAAAGATGGCGAAGAGTATGTCTTAAATCTTATTGACACTCCGGGTCACGTTGACTTTTCATATGAAGTAAGTAGATCTTTAGCTTCATCAGAAGGTGCATTACTTATTGTTGACTCTACACAAGGTGTTGAAGCTCAAACTATTGCTAACGTATATATTGCTTTAGATAATGACTTAGAGCTTTTACCAGTTGTAAATAAAATCGATTTACCAAGTGCTGACCCAATGAGAGTTTTAGAAGAAACAGAAGAGGCTATTGGTCTTGATTGTACAGAACATAACCTAATCTCTGCAAAAACTGGTGTTGGAGTAAAAGATTTAATTGACTCAATTGTTGATAGAGTACCTGCTCCACAAGGAGATGAAGATGCTCCAACAAAAGCACTTATTTATGATTCATGGTTTGATAACTACCTTGGAGCGTTAGCACTTGTAAGAGTTTATGAAGGAAGTATTCAAAAAGGTCAAGTTCTTAAAATGATGAATACAAAAGTTGAACACCCTGTTTTAGACTTAATGTATCCTCATCCACTAAAAAGAGAAAAGACAAAAGAGATTAAAACTGGTGAAATTGGTATTGTAGTTCTTGGTCTTAAAACTCTTGATGGAATTGCAGTTGGTGATACAATGACTGATGCAAAAAATCCAACAGCTGAGGCTATTGATGGATTTGAACCTGCAAAACCATTTGTATTTGCAGGACTTTACCCAATCGAAACAGATAAGTTTGAAGACTTAAGAGAAGCCTTAACTAAGCTTCAGCTAAATGACTCTTCTATCTCTTTTGAACCGGAATCTTCAGCTGCACTTGGAAGTGGATTTAGAGCTGGTTTCTTAGGTATGCTTCATATGGAAGTTATCAAAGAAAGACTAGAAAGAGAGTTTGGATTAGACTTAATTGCAACTGCACCAACAGTTGTATATGAAGTACTTAAAAATGATGGAGAAAGAATTGAAATTCAAAATCCATCTGAACTTCCTGAACCAAATAATATTGATACTATTTTTGAACCATACGTAAAGGCTACAATTTTAGTTCCTGATGAGTTCTTAGGAAATGTTATTAAACTTCTAAATGACAAAAGAGGTATCCAAAATAAAATGGACTATCTTGGAAAAAGAGTTTTACTAGAGTATGATATTCCTATGAATGAAATTGTAATGGATTTTTATGATAAATTAAAATCTACTACAAAAGGTTATGCTTCATTTGATTATGAACCAGTTGGATTTAGACCAGGTGTTTTACAAAAACTTGATATTAAAGTTGCGGGTGAAGTTGTTGATGCACTATCAATTATTGTACCTGAAAACAAAGCATTATCAAAAGGTAGAGAGTTTATTAAAGCACTTAAAGAATTAATTCCTAGACAACTATTTGAAGTAGCTGTACAAGCTTCTATTGGTTCAAATATTATTGCAAGAGAAACTGTTAAGTCTACAGGTAAAAATGTTACTGCTAAATGTTATGGTGGTGATATTACAAGAAAAAGAAAGCTTTTAGAGAAACAAAAAGCTGGTAAGAAAAGAATGAAAGCTATTGGTAAAGTGAATGTACCGCAAGAGGCTTTCATGGCAGTTCTTAAAATCTAATATTTAACGCATCTTCTGCGTTGAAGAGGAACGTTTCGTATAGTCACTTAGTTTACTAAGCTTCTATACTCAACAACCCTCTTCGCCTTAAATCTACATAAAATCTTAAATTTTAGCCATAGTATTTTGAGTTACAAATTTTACAATAATGTAATTCTTGTCCCCAACTATTATTTTTAACATATGTTAAATGATGATACTTTTCTTCTTTTTCTTTACAAACTGTACAAAATGGAACTTTATCTCCATCTTTCCAATAAAATTTTCCATCAAAAATTAAAGACTCTTTTTCATTTATTTTTTCTTTTAAATCTCTAATTTCACTATCTTTATCTCTTAATAAATCTTGAACTTCTGCTAATTCAATTTTTACATCTGCCAAAGAACTTATTAAATCTGCAATTTTTAATTTTCTTTCTGCTTCATCTAGAGAGTTATTACTATCTTTTATAACTTTTGCAATATCAATTGATGTTTTAATTGTTGCAATTGCAGCTGAAACACTTCCTATATCTGGCATTAATATTCCTTTTTAAAATATTATAACAAAAGTTTGGATTATTTCATTGTGAGCATTTAAAAATAGCGTTAATTAAAAATGCATAAAATATATAAGAAATTAAAACTGTTTGAAGCCTTTAGGCTGAGTTTTTTAATTTCTGTATTTTAAAATTTTTATAGCGTCATTTTTATCCCTGCTCACGCTTTTTTGCGATACTTTTTATAAAAAAAGTATCATACTAAGAACAACAAGAATTTCCACTACAACAACTTGTAGTCTCTTCTTTCTTCTTCTCACTCTTTATTTCAGTAGAACAACTATTATCACTACAAGAGTTATCTTCACACACTGATTCTTTTGGTTTATCTTTTATAGTTCTAAGTATTCTCATTGAATTGAAAATTGCTAATAATGCAACTCCAACATCAGCAAAAATTGCCTCTTTCATACTAATCATAGCTCCAGCTCCAAGAACTAAAAATGCAACTTTAATAGCCATGATAAATACAATATTTTGATATACAATTACCTTTGTTTTCTTCGCAATCTTAATTGCATCACTTATTGATTTGATATTATCATTTAAAATTACAACATCAGCAGATTTAACAGCAATATCACTACCAACTCCACCCATAGCAAAACCTACATCAGAGTTAGCAAGTGTTGGAGCATCATTGATACCATCTCCCACAAAAGCAGTGACCTTATTTGTATCTTTTTTTATAATTTCAAAATTTGATAACTTATCTTGTGGTAGAAGTTCATATTTAACTTCATCAATTCCTAAAGAGTTTGCTACATTTAAAGCAACCTCTTTTTTATCTCCTGTAAGCATATATGTTTTTTCAATACCTAAGTTTTTAAGTTCAGATATTACTTCTTTTGCTTCTACTTTTATAATATCACTTACTACAATATATCCTGCAAATTGTGAGTTAATAGAAATAAATACTACATTTAATTCTTCTTCAATATTTTCATCTACTTTTACTCCAAACTTTTCTAGTAACCTATCATTTCCTACTAAAACCTCTTTTGAGTCTATTTGTGCTTTTATTCCTAAACCACTTAACTCTTCATGTAAAGCTATTGCTTTTGAATCAATCTCTTTGCCATATGAAGAGACTATTGATTTTGCAATTGGATGAGTTGAAAAACTCTCAGCATATGTAGCAACTTTTAAAAGCTCATTTTCATCCATACCAAAGGCTTTTACTTTTGTTACTTCAAATACACCATGAGTAAGTGTTCCTGTTTTATCAAAGATAATATTTTCTATCTCTGTTAGTTTCTCTATATAGTTTGCACCTTTAACTAAAACACCTCTTTTTGATACTGCTCCAATTGCAGAGAAAAATGACAGAGGAATAGATACAACTAAAGCACAAGGACAAGATATAACTAAAAATACCAATGCTCTTTCAATCCAATCAGAGTATAAAGCCCCTTCTATAATCATAGGAGGAATTAGGGCTAACATCACAGCAAGTATTACTACAATAGGAGTATATCTTGAAGCAAATTTTGTAATAAACTTTTCTGCTTTTGCTTTTTTAGAACTTGCTCCTTCAATCATCTCAATGATCTTTGCAACAGTAGAGTCTTTATATAAAGATTGCACCTTTACATAAGTAGCGTTTGAAAGATTGATAAAACCACTTAGTACTTCATCATCTTGTTTTATAGTTTTAGGTTTAAACTCTCCTGTAATAGCGCTTGTATCAAAAGAGCAAGAGCTATCTAAAAGTACTCCATCAACTGGAACTTTTTCCCCTACTTTTACTAATATAGTATCACCTATTTTAACTTCATCAGGAGATTTTTGAACTACTTTTTCAGCCTCTTTAACATTTGCAAACTCTGGCTTTATATCTATTAGAGCATTAATACTATTTCTTGAATTATTAACTGCAACACCTTGGAACATCTCACCTACTTGGTAGAAAATCATTACAGCAATACCTTCAACATACTCTCCTAGCCCAAATGCACCAATAGTTGCAATGGACATTAAAAAGTGTTCATCAAATAGTTTTCCACCTAGTAGATTTTTTCCTGCCTTATATAAAACATCCCATCCAACTAAAAAGTATGCTATTAGATAAACAGCTAATTGTAAAACATCATTTTGAATATAGTTATATGAAATATATGTTAATACAATCGAAACAACTGTTATAGCTAAAAGTTTTTTGTCAAGTAATTGCCAAAAAGTTCTTTGACCTTTAGTTCCATCTTTTACAATAAATACTTCTCTTTCAATATTTTGAATCTCTTTTTCAATCTTGTCTAATAAATTATCTTCTGTATTTTGTTCAAAACTTAATGTTGATGTTGAGAAGTTTAGTCTTACATTTGATAATTCTTCTAATTCGTTTAATCTTTTTTCTATTTTTCCTGCACAATTTGCACAATCTAAATTTTGTAATTTAACTTTTTGCATAGATTATTCCTCTTAGCCTTTTATGATATGTTCTAATCCCATATCATAGATTTTTTTAATGTGCTCATCATCAAGTGAATAATACATTTGCTTTCCCTCACGTCTTGGTTTAACAATTTTTGAATTTTTTAATACTCTTAATTGGTGAGAAACAGCAGACTGACTTACATTTATAAGTTCACTTATAGCTCCAACACATAACTCTTCTTCTTTTAATACTGAGATAATTTTTATTCTTGTTGTATCTGCAAAAGCTTTAAAAAGCTCTGCAACATCGTATAAAGTCTCTTCATTAATCAATGTTTCTTTTACTTTTTTTACTTCATTTGAATGGTCACAACACTCATTACTCATTATAAAATCCTTTATATGTACATATGAATAAGTAATCATATGTTATATAAACTTAAAACTTTATTAGTTTATAAACCAAATACTAATAATATAAATTATTATGAAATGTTTATCTTGTGAAACCTTTAGTCTAAATATTATATGTAAAACTTGTCAAGAGAAGCTATTAACGCCCTCTTTTCATAAAAGAGAACTAGCAGATGGTTTTTATAACTATTCCTTTTACTCTTTTACAGAAATTGAAGAGTTTTTAACTTCAAAATACTATTTTCATGGAGATAGAGTATTTAATACTTTAGGAAAACTATCATTTAAAAAATTTGCACAAAATTTTGAATTTAAGCAATTGGTTTACTCTATAGGAATAGATGAACATACTAGACATGAGTTCTCCCAAACTGCTATTTTATCAAAACATCTAAAATCAAAATACATAAAACCTCTTTATGGAAAATGTAAAGCTACAAATATAGTCAAATACGCAGGAAAAGATTTAGAGTTTAGAAAAAAGAACAAAAGAAAATTTGATATTAAAGTGTCAAATAAGAGTATTATTTTGGTGGATGATTTAATAACAACTGGAACAACTATCCTTGAAGCTAAAAAAGCTTGTGAAGAAAAAAATAACCAAGTTCTCTTCTGCTTAACCCTAGCTGATGCAAAAATTTAGTATAATCTCATTTTTTTAAAGGATATAATTTTGGTTGGAATCATTGACTACAATATGGGAAATCTTGCTTCAGTTTACAATGCATGTCATTTAATTGATGCTAAAGCTTCTTTTGTAAAAGACCCTAATGAATTAAAAAACTTTGATAGAATCATTTTACCAGGAGTTGGTGCTTTTGGTGATGCAATGGAACATCTTAATCAAACTGGAATGAAAGAAGCAATTTACGAATTTGCTAAAAGTGGAAAACCAATGATTGGTATTTGCCTTGGTATGCAACTTCTTTTTGAAAGCTCAGAAGAGTTTGGAGCACATGAAGGTTTAGGTTTAGTAGATGGAAAAGTTGTTAAATTTGATAAATCAAAAATGCACGAAGATACAAAAGTTCCTCATATGGGTTGGAATGTAATTAAAACTTCAAATGAGCACACACTATTTGAAGGATTAACAAATCCATATCTATATTTTGTACACTCATACCATGCAGTTACGGATTCTAAAAATGTAATTGGAACTACAGAGTATGGATATGATTTTGTAAGTGCTGTACATAAAGAGAACATCTATGGTTTTCAACCACATCCAGAAAAATCACACGATAATGGATTAAAAATACTTAAAAATTTTATGAATATTAAATAATAAGGCTTAAAGGGAAACTCGTTTACCCCTTTAGAATTTGCTTCTTTAAGGATTTTTTATAAATCCTGCTAAAAGAAATTATCAAAAACAAGGTCCCTTAAAAATGGGACATTTTTAAAGGAATGAAATGGATATTTTACCAGCAATTGATCTTAAAGATGGAAAAGCTGTAAGACTTAGTAAAGGACTTATGGATAGTGCAAAAATCTATTCAGATGAGCCTTGGCAAGTTGCAAAAAGATTTGAAGAATTAGGAAGTAAGTGGGTTCACGTTGTTGATTTAAATGGTGCATTTGCAGGAGAACCAGCAAACCTAGAACAAATCAAAAAAATCAAAGAAAACTGTAATCTAAAAATCGAAGTTGGTGGTGGTATCAGAGATGAAGAAACAATCAAAATGTATGTTGAACTTGGAATTGATAGACTTATTTTAGGTTCAATTGCTGTAAAAGATCCACAGTTTGTAAAAGATATGGCAGCAAAATATCCAATCGCTGTTGGAATTGATGCTATGAATGGAATGGTTGCAGTTGAAGGTTGGGCAGAAGTATCAACTATGAAAGCAACTGATTTAGCCAAAGAGTTTGCAAATGCAGGTGTTGAAGCAATTATTTGTACTGATATCTCTAAAGATGGAATGCTTTGTGGTGTAAATGTAGAGTTTACTGAATCAATTGCACTTGCATCTGGTGTTGATACTATTGCTTCTGGTGGAGTAAAAGATATCAATGATATCACAAACTGTAAAGCAAATGGGAATATCGCAGGTGTAATCGTAGGAAAAGCATTCTATGAAGGTACACTTGACTTAGAAGAAGGATTTAAAGCCTTATAAAAAAGGATAAAAATGCCTTTAAAGAAAATCAATCCTGATAATATTTACAATAAACTTGTAAATGAAGAAGATGCCAGAGTTTGTAAAGCCATTGATGAAAAAGCTTGCAAGGTAGTCCCTGGCAACTTCCTTCTTACTATTATCTCTTATTTTTTTAATAAACTTGCAGATGCAGTTGCAAATGCAAAAGTTGTCTTACCTTGGATAATGGAGAGTTTAAATGTTCCATTATTTCTTATTAGTTTTTTAGTTCCAATAAAAGAATCAGGTTCCTTACTTCCTCAACTATTTATAGCTGCCTATGTTAGAAAACTTCCCATTAGAAAATGGGTTTGGTCTTTAGGAACTTTTCTACAAGCCTTGTGTATGTTTGGGATAGCCCTAGTTGCTTGGAATATGGAAGGCTTAAATGCTGGACTTTCAATCATTGCTTTACTTATTGCTATGAGTTTAGCAAGGGGTTTATGCTCTGTTGCTGCAAAAGATGTAGTAGGAAAGACTATTCCTAAAACAAGACGTGGAGCACTAAATGGTCTATCAGCTATGCTTGCAGGTTTACTTGTTGTAGTGCTGGGAGTTTACTTTTTATTAAATGGTGAAAAACCATTTTCAGCACAAAACTTTGGGGTTTTACTTTCTCTTGCAGGATTTTTTTGGATATTAGCTTCTATTACTTATGGTCAAATAAAAGAGTATCCAGGAGAGACTGATGGTGGAGGAAATGCTTTTACTGTAGCTATTTCTAAACTTGGTATTTTAAAAACAGACAAACCTTTTAGACTATTTGTTATTACAAGAGCTTTGTTTCTTTGTTCTGTTTTATCTGCACCTTTTTTTGTAATTATTGCTCAACAAAATAGTGATGCAAATGCTTACCTTTTAGGTCTTTTTATTCTTTCTAGTGGTTTAGCTGATTTGTTATCTGCAAACTTTTGGGGTAAGTTTTCTGATGTTTCTAGTAAGAGGGTTATGATTATTGGAGCAACTATTGCAACTACAGTTGGTTTTATAGTAGTTTTCATAGACTTTTTTTATAAAGAGTTATTTTCTATCATTTGGATTATGCCTATTATCTATTTTATTTTAAGTATTGGATATCAAGGTATTAGAATAGGTAGAAAAACTTATATTACTGATTTAGCAGAAGGAAATAAAAGAACAGACTACGTTGCTGTAAGTAATACTTTAATAGGCTTTATCTTACTTTTAAGTGGTCTAATTGGAACACTTAGTTCTTTTATAGGACTTGGTGGAATAATCCTTGTATTATCTCTTGTAGGGGTATTGGCTATTTATTTAGCAAAACAGTTGCCTGAAGTTCAAGAAGATTAATTTGACATTGAAATAAAAAAGTGATACAATTTTATCAAACCATCGTTTGGGAAAAATATGGCAATAAAAAAAACATCTAAAGAAGAGATATTAAACAAAGCAATAAACCTTTTTAAAACACAAGGCTTTAGTCATACTTCTATGGCAAATATTGCAGATGAATGTGGATTAATAAAAGGAAGTATCTATCATCATTTTAAGAATAAAGATGAGATAGGACTTGAAGCACTTAAATATATAAGTGAATACTTTGATAAAAATATTTTTTCAATAAAAGATGAAACACTTTCAACAAAAGAAAAGTTAGAAAAGATAGTTAAAAAGACAGATGAATACTTTTTAAATAGTACGGGAGGTTGTTTATTAGCAAATTTAGCAACTGAAGTTTCTAGTCAAAATGAAGAATATAAAGCTATCATTGTTGAGTATTTTAAAACTTGGGAAGAGTGTATTGCTAAAGTACTTGAAGAGAAGTATTTTAAAAAAGAGTCTGAAAAGTTAGCATATGAATATATTTGTACTTTACAAGGTGCAATTATTATGTTTAACCTTACAAATGACAAAATTAAACTTTTAGAAGTAGGAAAAAACCTATTATCTAAGGTTTAATTTTTTTTGCTTATTTTACCAAACAATCGTTTGTTTGATTAAGGAGAATTTATGAGTTACATAAAAAAAATAAAAGGAAATAAAGCAGAACTTCCACCAAAAGTAAAAACTATTGACGTTGCCTTTGCTTTTATTGGTGCATTTATTGCAATATCGATTGTTGCCTATCTTACTGATAGTTATGAAAATATCTTTATTATGGGTTCATTTGGAGCAACTTGTGTTTTACTATTTGGATTTAGTGATAGTCCCTTTTCACAACCAAGAAATATCTTTTTTGGGCATGTGATATCTACATTTATGGGATTATTCTTTTTACATTTTGTTGGTGATTATTGGTGGAGTTTAGCTCTTGCTTTAGCTTCTGCTATTGCAGTGATGCTATTAACAAGAACAGTTCACCCGCCAGCTGGTTCTAATCCTGTTATTGTATTTATCATGGGTTCATCTTGGGAGTTTCTATTTTTACCAACAGCTTTAGGAGCTATTATAGTAATTCTAGTTGGAGTTTTTTATAATAATTTACATAAAAAAAGAGTTTATCCAAACTACTGGATATAAGAGTAAAGTTTTAACTTTACTCTTGCTCTTCTGTCATAGTATAATGAAGCTCTAAACCTTTACTTGTAGCTACAAAACCATTTATATTTACTTTTCCTTCATGTACCATCTTATGATGTAGTTTACAAAGAGGTATTAAGTTATATTTATGATTTTGATTTACATGACCTATGAAGCCATCTTTATTTGCTCTTGCTTGTTCTTTGATATGGTGTACATCATCACAAGCTCTTCCACAAATAACACAAGATGAAGCAAAAACATCTTTGTTGTATTTTGAAGTCTTCTTTTGAGTAAGCCTTTCAACCTTATCATAATCGTCCGTTAATCGCTTTCTAATATCATTTGCAACACTTAAGAACTCTCTATCCATATGAAGTGATTTTGCATACTCTAAACCATACATAGAAGAACCACTTCCATGTTTTAGTTTTCTATCAAAGATTAATTTATCTTCTTCATCTTGATACATTACGGATAAGTGAAGTGAAATTATATTTTTAAGCTTTTCTATCTCTTTTATCTCTGGTAATTGATGTAAGTGTGTTGCAAAAACAAAGATTGATTCTAGTTTTGCTAGTTTTAAAATAGCACTTGCAACAATAGATAAACCACTCATTGTCTCTGTACTATGAGAGATTTCATCTCCTAAGATTAATGATCTTTTTGAAGCACGATTGAAAATATTTTTAAGTTCAAGCATTTCAACTGCAAAAGAAGAAAGTCCCTTAGCTATATTATCAGCTCCACTAATTCTTGTAAATACTGAATCAAAAATTGAAAATCTCATTGATTTAGCAGGCACATAAAAACCTGCTTGAGCTAAAATAACAGCAATACCAATTGATTTCATAAGTGAAGATTTACCAGAAGAGTTTATTCCATAAAGTAAAATACCATGCATTTTATTATCAAACATATTTACAGGATTTGAGTTTTTGATTATCACATTATCTTTGAACTCATCTTTAGCAAGGGATAATTCCCCTAAGATAATATCATTTGGTACATAAATCCCCTGCTCTTCATTTGCTTCAATAATTGGATGTCTTAAATCAATAAGCTCTAAGAAGTTTTCATCATCTTTAGTTTTTACTATCTTTGGACAAACATAGTTGTATTTTTTTGCTGTTTTGATATTTGAAACTGTTAAATCAACCTCAGCAATAAACTGAACTAACTCTTCAAGTAGTGTTGCAAACTTCTTTTCAAACTCATTTAGTTTTTCTTTAAATACAAGTTTATTTAGCTCAATGATTTTTCTTAGATTATGTACATACTTATCTGAGATTTCATCTGTAAGTTTGCAAGAGATTTTTACAGAAGTAGTTTGCACTTTATAGTTAAAGTCTTTGAAAAGAAGTAAATCATCTTCAATGATAATATGTGAGTTTAACAGGTCTTCTTTTACTAAGTTATATCTATTTTTAGTTAAGCCTAAAAAGAAACCTTCTTTATCAAGTCTATTGATACTTACAAAGTTTGAGTCTTTTGCATTTAATAGATTTAAAATATGCTCTTTTATCAATTCTAATTTTGAATATAAAACTTCATTTTGTCTGTTTAGTTCATCTATTTCATGGTTTATTCCATCACAAACCATATTTGATTCAACATCTTTAAGCATATACTTTCCAGAAATAGCTAAATCAAAAGTTGATTCAATAGAATCTATAAACATTTGAAGTTGTGCTAAAGAACAAGGCGGAGTTATAAACTTATAGTTCTCCATAAAAGCTACTACTTCTTTTATACTAAGAAGAGAATCATATAAATAGTTTAATTCAAAAGGATGAAGCCTTGCAAGCTTTATTCTTCTTGTAAGTCTTTCTATATCATAGATATTTGCTAATTCATTTTCAATAGGTCCATGATAATCAAAAAGCTCTTTTGAAAGAGCAAACCTTCTTAACAACTCTTTGCTATCTTTTACAGGGTGAGTTAGTCTCTCTTTTAAAAGTCTTTTTCCCATTGCTGTTGAAGTATTGTTTATAAGTTTTATCAAACTTGGATTATGAGAAGTTTCTATAATATTTAATTGCTCTAAAGCATTATTTCCTAAGTAAATATATTTTGAAACATCAAGTTTAATTGGAAGTGAAAGCTTTTGAACAATATTTGAATCATGTCCTATAACAAAATCAATAAGTATTGCTAAACTTTGAGAACTAAGAGGAACTCTTTCCATATCAAGATGTTCTATTGCTGTAAGTAGTGATTCCACATCAAATACATTTTTAAATAGTTCATTTTGATAATTAATCTTTGGAATAAATGTTCCAATATGAAAAGTCTTTAGTTTTAACTCAAGATAATCAATTACTTCTTTTTGATTTATATTTTTATCTGCAAAAGTTACAACAACTTCATTTGTACGGTGCATATTCATATAGTTAAATACTTCATCTAAAGCATAAAACTTATCTTCACTAGTACCATGTACTTCATTGTAGTAACACTTTCCTGTAGTTACATCAATAGCTGAATAACCTACAAGATAGATACCTTTTATTTGGTCAACTACAAGTGAAGTGATATTGTTTTCATCTTGGTCAATTACAAAATCAAAGTTTGTACCAGGGCTTACTACTGTATCAAGATATCTACTTACCTTTGGAGGAACACCTTTTTGTCTTATAATTACTACTGTGTATTTTTGTTCAGCAATAATTCTAGCAAGATGTTTTTCTAGTGATATAGCAGGAACACCTGCCATGATTGGGTTTTCTTTTGAGTTTTCTAAAATAGATTTATTTTTTCTAGTTAATTGAATATTTAATAGTTCTGCTATCTCTTTAGCTTTTCCTATTTGTTCTTCATCATTATTAACTTCATAAACTTCAAAGAAAGTACCTATTTCCATAAGTACTACAGTATTTTCTCCATACTTCTTTTCAAAAAGTTGTTGAAGTTTAAAATACGTAATTGTAAGTAGAGTTTTCTTCTCGTCTAATAAGGCTTGAACTTCTTCTCTCAAACTATTTTTTCACTCCAGTCCATTCTCTAATAAATGTTCTTTGCTCTCTTGTTAAATTTGCATCATCATGTGCTTTTATATATGAAGCTAATGGCATAGAAGCATATGCTGTTCTAAAGATAGCTTTCATTTTTTCTTCTTTTTTCTCTTCACTATATGTTTCCCAAATTGAGAAGTTTAATGCTTTTCTTCCATTTGTAACATGAGAATCAATTATCCAAGAAAAAGGAGCAACATAAGAGTACCAAGGCCAAGTTGTAGAGTTTGTATGGCAGTCATAACAAGCAGATTTGAAAATAGTTGTTATCTCAGGTGGAGTTTTCATTTCTAACTCAGGGTTTGTTTCACTATTTACTTTTTCAGTTTGTATAAACTGCATTGCAATAAATACTAATAAAAATATTAAAAGTGTTCTTTTCATTTTTCTTATTCCATAAATAAATTGTATGGTCTTTTTAACTCCTCTATGAAGTTTAAAACAGAGATGTTTCGTCCTTCTCTCTTAAACTCTTTTGAATCAAAAAATACCAAGATAGTTGGTATAGAAAATACCGAAAAATTGCTTGCTATCTCTTTATAGATATCTGCTTTTACTTCATAAATTTTGATTTTAGGTAAGTGTAGATTAACTTGTTGTTCTATTTTAGGTTTTAGTGCAGTACATACAGAACAGTTTTGTCCTGAGAAGTATATAAGTACAGCGTCTTGTGTACTTATAATACTTTTAATCTCTTCTAAACTATTTAGATTCTTCATTTGCTACTTTTTTGTGCTCATGAATTTTTTCTAAAACTTTTTCTTCTTCCTCTTTTATCAGTTTTTCTACATCATTTTCAGGGTTTTTATGGTCTTTTCTATTTACAAAAATATCATGTCTACTTAAACTAATCCCTTTCATATGTGTTAATGGGAAAGCAAAAGCAATACCTTTTCCTGTTGTTGTAATATGTAAAGAATGAATAATAGATTTAATAACTGGATTTACTAAACTTTGAGGTAATAAAAATAGTAATAATGCATCATTTGCTTCAAATGATGTTCTATAGTAGTTATCAATTTGCCCAAGACCAATTCCATCTGCTCTTAATACAGTAACACCTGGTGCCCCTGCTTTATTTGCAGCTTGAATTGCATCAATTTTTTTATCTTTTGGAACAATAATAACAACTGCTGAGAAATCCATTGGTAAAGAGTGTCTTCTATCACTTCCATCAATATTTACAGTTGCTAAATCCATATTTTCTGCATCAATAAGAGCATCTTTTAAGATATTTGCAGCTTCAATCTCAGTATCAGATTTAACACCAAGTTTTTCAATGATAATACCATAAAGCATAACTGTAATCATTGGAAAAAGTGAAGCAAAGGCAATAAGTCCAAAACCATCAATAAGTGGACTTCTTCCTTCTATATTAGTTGCAAGACCAATACCAAGTGCAGCAACTAGTGGAACTGTAACAGTTGAAGTTGTAACCCCACCAGAGTCATAAGCTATAGGAATAATATACTTTGGAGCAATAGAAGTTAAAATAATAACTAAGATATATCCAAAGATGATATAGTAGTGAATATGCCCACCATCTACAATTCTAAATGCACCTAAAGCAATACCAACTGCAACACCAAAGGCAACAAAAACTCTTAATGCAAAGTCATTTATCTTACCATCTGAGATATCTTTTGCTTTTTTAGCAATTGCCATAAGTGCAGGTTCTGCCATAGTTGTAGAAAAACCAATTGCAAAAGCAAATGCATAAATCATCATCACCGAATCAGATTTTGTAAGTTGATAAGCCATAGTCTCACCAAGAGTAAATAACCCCATTTCAAGACCAACAATAAATGCATCAAGTCCTAAGATAACAAGTAAAAACCCAAGTAGTACAGTTTTTAAATTGTCAATTCTTTTCTTTAATACAGCATATTGAAAGAATAGAATAATCAATAAAATAGGAGCAACATCTTTTACAACATTGAAAATACCTGTTAATAAACTATCAAAACTAATTGTAGCAGCAGTAGATACTTTTGCTTCAACGGCAACTTTAGTTACATTAACAACTTCAGATACATCAACTAAGTTATAAACAGCAATACCATAAACTTGTACAAAGATCATTGGTGTTAAAGATGCAAAGGCAATAAGCCCAAAACCATCAATAACAGGGTTTCTTCCTTTGATTGTAGTAGCAAGTCCAATACCAAGTGCAGCAACTAGAGGTACTGTAACAGTAGAAGTTGTAACTCCACCTAAGTCATAGGCTAAACCAATAATCTCTTTTGGAGCAAAGAAAGTTACAGATACAACTAAAATATACCCAACAATTATATAATAATGAATTGGGTGTCCCTTGTAGATTCTAAATACACCTAAGAAAATAGCAAAACCAACAGACCCTGCAACTACAAGTCTAAGAATAGTAGCATCAATACGTCCACTTGAAATAGAAGCAGCTTTATCAGCAATAACAGCTAAGGCTGGTTCGGCAATTGTTGTACCAAAACCAATTAGAAAAGCAAAAAATAGAACCCACAGCATTGTTCCATGTTTTGCAAAGTCTCTAGCTAAACCTTCTCCAACGGGGAAAATACCAATTTCCAAACCTTGTAAGAAAATTGCTAAACCAATACCAACAATACCTAAACCAATTGCAGTACTAACCCAGCCTTCAGGAACAGCTTGAATAATTGCAAGTTGGAAAAATAAAATTACAACAATAATAGGAACTAAATCCCTAAACGACTCTTTCAACAGCTTTAAAAAGAAGCTCAATTGTGTCATACACTCTCTCTTTCACATAAATTTAATATAACCTTTAGTATTTATTTTAATATGATTATTCAAATTTTTTGCTGAAAAAAGTAATTTTAAAACTTCTTTTTTTGAAAGTTTAGGAAGAGTTAAGTTACAAGATAGCCCTTGGCTACCTTGTTTTAAGAATTATACTTGGTGAGTATTGTTTTTAGATAATCTTTGTTTTTGAGAAAGATAAGAGTTTAATGCACTTACATATGCATTTGCAGTTGCAAGCATTGTATCAACACTTAAACCATGTCCTACAAATGATGGTGAGTTTTCATCGAAAACTACTCTTGTAGTAACTTTTGCTAAAGCATCTTTACCTTCTGTTACAGAAGTTACATTATAGCTTTGTAACTCTCCATTGTACCCTGTAAGTCTATCTATTGTTTTAAAGATTGCGTCCATTGTTCCATTTCCAATATTTGCATCAGTTAATACCTCATCATTGTGTTTAATAGAAACTGCTGCTGTTGGAACACCATTTGAACAGTCAGAAATCTGTAATCCAACTAACTCAAAAGTTTTGTCTTGGTTTAATGACTCATCTGTAATTAACATTCTTACATCATCATCAGTAACATCTTTTTTCTTGTCAGCTAATACTTTGAATTTTTCAAATGCAGAGTTTAACTCTTCATCACTTACTTTATCAAATCCTAACTGGTTGATTTTATCTCTAAATGCTGCACGCCCTGAGTGTTTACCTAAGATTAATGTAGAGTCTTTAATAACACCTACATCTTCAGGTCTCATAATTTCATATGTCTCTTGGTGTTTTAATACACCATCTTGGTGAATACCACTTTCATGAGCAAAGGCATTTTTACCAACAATTGATTTGTTTTGTTGTGGTTCAACACCTGTAATAGTTGCAACTAATCTTGATGTAGCATAGATTTCAGGAGTATTAATTCCTGTATATAAATCACCAAATGCATCTTTTCTAGTTTTAATAGCCATTACAGCTTCTTCTAACGCTGAGTTTCCTGCTCTTTCACCTAAACCATTGATTGTAACTTCAATTTGTCTAGCACCATTTTGTACTGCTGCTAAAGTATTTGCTGTTGCTAATCCTAAGTCATTGTGGTTATGAACTGAGATTCTTGCTCTATCACCTGCAAAATCAGATAACTCTTTAACCATCGCACCTAACTCTGTTGGTAATCTATATCCAACTGTATCTGGTAAGTTAATAGTTGAAGCACCAGCAGCAATAACTGCATCCATAACTTCTTTCATAAATGGAATTTCTGATCTTCCTGCATCTTCTAATGAAAACTCAACATCATCAACAAATGTTTTTGCATACTCTACTGCATGAACTGCTCTTTTAATAACTTCTTCTTCACTCATTTTTAACTTATATTTCATGTGAATTGGTGAAGTAGCAATAAATGTGTGAATTCTATGTAAAGGAGCTCTTTGTACTGCTAAACCAGCTTGTTTAATATCGTTTTCAACTGCTCTACTTAAAGAACAGATTGAAGAGTTAACAACTTGCTCTGCAATTCTAGAAACTGCATCAAAATCCCCTGGGCTTGCTGCAGCAAAACCTGCTTCAATTACATCTACACCTAACTTTTCTAACTGTAATGCAACTTTGATTTTCTCTTCTGTGTTCATTGAACAACCAGGAGATTGTTCTCCATCTCTTAATGTAGTATCAAAAACTATAATTTTATTCTTATCCATAGTGTGTAACCTTTAAAAATGTACAATATTATATCTTTTTTTATTTAAAAAAGAAAAACTAAAACGTGGGATTATTATTTTGTAATATGTTATATATTAGAGGAAGTTTTTAAGAAGCAGAAGAGTGTTAACACTTTTTATGAAATGGTTTTTATAAAAATCAAATATTTTCATTTACTCTCCTTTAAAATTATGGTTATTATAATCTTTTATTATTTTTTTGTCAAGGGCTATTTTGCCCTTGCTATAACTGTTTTACCAGCTTCTACTTTTTTATCAAGAGATATTAACAGTTCTTTTGACTGGTCAATTTCTACTACTACTTGTCCATGTAAAAACACTCCTAACTTATCACCCATAAGTGCTTCAGTTGAGTTAAGAGTAATATCTGTTCCATATAAAGAAGAAGTTAATTCTACTTTCATATCTGAGTAAGTTAAAGTAGCCTTTTCATTAAGTTTTTTTGCTTTTAAAGAGTCAAGAAGTGTATGTAGACCCTTTTTATGTTCAACTACAAAGTTACCATTTTTAGGCGCTCTTAAAATATGATTATCACATAAAGAAACATCAATATAAACTAAAGTTTTTGTAGCAGTTTTATCTATAGATGAAATTCTACCAGAAACAGGTGATAAGATATCTGAGATATCATAATCTTTTTGTAGCTTTTTATTTCTATAAATATATGCAAAACCAATAGTTAATACAAAAAAGATAAATGTAAAAAACTCACAATCTAAAACTAAAAATATAAAAAAGGCTATAAATAAATATAATACTTTTGTTTGCCCTTCTTTTGCTATAAAACTATTTAACATCTTTTTTCCCTAAAATTTTAATATGATATTATCATCTTATATTTTAATAATTACTTTGTATATAAGACTAGGCTTTTTTAAACTCAATTCTAAATGTTGTTCCCTCTTTAGAACTCTCTTTTAAATAAAGTTTTCCTTCCATATTCTTTTCAATAATAGTCTTAGTCATATAAAGGCCAATTCCTGTTCCTTTACCCTCTTCTTTTGTAGTAAAATATGGTTCAAAAATCTTAGCTTGATTTTTCTGTTTTATTCCTTCTGCATTATCTGTGATTTCAATCACGATTAAAGAGTTTTCTTCAAAGAAAGCTATTTTTATAAAACTATCTTTAATACTATTTTCTATTAAAGCATCTTTTGCATTGTTAACAATATTTAAAAGTGCTTGAGAAAGTTCATTTTCATAACCATAAATATTTATTCTATAGTCTGGGAAATCTTTTATTATATTAATATCACTACTACTAAAACTTGCTTCTACTAAAGTAATAACCTTTTGAATACTTTTTTCTAAAGAGAACTCAACTTTAATTTTATTGGGTTTAAAAAAGTCTCTAAAATCATCTATTGTTTTAGACATATTATTTGTTAGCATAGTTGCTTTATTTACTGATTTTTCTATATTCTCTTCATTTAAATTCCCACCATAAAAAGAGAATTTTATATTTTGAATTACTAAAGAAAGCGCATTTAAAGGTTGTCTCCATTGATGAGCAATATTTGAAATCATCTCTCCCATTGCAGCATTTTTTGATTGTTGAATTAAAAGCTCTTCTTGTTTTCTTTGTTTTAGAACCTCTTGTTCTACTCTTTTTCCTAAATTAGCATTTAAGATTTTCTCTTTTTGAATTTGCTCTTGAATTTTTGATGCCATATTATTAAAGGATTTTTCAAGTTTTCCTATTTCATCATTTGTTGTAATTTCAATTCTATAGTCTAACTCATTTTTTGCAAACTTATTTGTTCCAATAAGAAGTCTCTCTATTTTTTTACTAATATATGAAGATAACCATAAAGCAATCAGGATAACGATTAAAACCATAATTATAGTAACTATTGAAAGTTCATTTATTAACATCAAAATAAATTTATGTATTTCAAAACCATTTTGATTTACAACCTCTTTCATACTCTCTTTTTGCTGATTTAAGATTTTAGTTACACTCTTTTTAGTTTCATTAGCAGCAGCATGGAACTCATCAACATTTGCACCAATGGTTACAAAACCAAAACCTCTTTTTGAGTTAGCATATTGCCCTGTATAATAAGGAATAGTTGCTGCTGTTGTTAGTTTCCAAACATTACTCCAATAAATAATAAATGAACCATAACCACCATTTTTAGTTACTTCCATCCAACCATGACACTGTGGAGCAAAGTTTAAATATCTACAATCAAGTCCTAAGTTTCCATCCTTTAATACTTGCTCTAAATTTGGTTTTTTATCTAATGACTGCTCATGAAAAGTAGGATAGTTTTCTAAAAACTCATTTATTTTTAAACCAGAATCTTTATATTTTAAAGCTAAACTTTGACTTATCCAAGGCATAGCTTCTTCACCTGTATTTTTATCATATCCAGAGATAAAGTAATCTCTTACATGAGAAATATTTTTTCCTTTGTTATCCCACATAAATGCATAGTTCCCTGAAGCTGCATCAATAATATCTTTATTTAAATTTTTACCTGCAGGATTAATAGTATCGGTAAACTGCATAATATGCTTATGGTCTAAAGCTAAAGATACAAAGCCTACTTTTCTATTATTTTTAAATACTGGAGTAACAAATCTGATAATTCCCTCAAATTTTTTACCTACAGGATTTTCTTTTCCAGCATAAGCAGAATTTTTAGGGTCAAACTCTAAATTTAATCTATCTGTTTTAACTTTTGTATATTCACCAATAACTTTAGAACCAATATATTCTCCAATTACATTAGAGACATAAATTTCATCTTTTTTTAGCTTCTTAACCTTATCAAAATAGTCTTCTGCTTTGATATAGGTGTTTCTCTTTTTTGAAATATCCTTTAAAGTTTCATCAATAGAAGAGATTTTGTAAAGCTCTTTCCCCTTTAAATTGAAGTAAGTTATCTCTTTATATAAAGGTATTTTCTTTTTTATTAACTTTTGTGGTTCTGTAAAATTAAACTCTCTTTTGTTTTCATCTAAGATTGTTCTTGTTGTATCTATTTTTTCTTCTATAGGAGTATTTTTTAGTACCCACTTATTTGTATTTTCATCATAGATATAATCTTTATGTAGAATAATATCTTTCTCTTTTGAGTTATAAAACTTATTTAAAAGTTTTTGATTTATATCCATTTTAGATAAAAAAAGTAAATCTTCATCCCTTTGATATAAAAACTGAGCTACATTATTTGCTATTTGGTGGGATAGCCTTTCTAAAGATAGTTGTGATTTTTTATCTAAATATTTAATACTATCATCAATTGATAACTTTGCAGTTTGATTGATAATGTTCTCACTCTCTTTAAAAAGATAATCTGTACTATTTTTTATATACTTATCAATTTGCATTACACCAGTATAAGCTAAATATGAAATCAACAATAAAGGTATTATCTTTATAAATACAAAGATAAGTATTAGCTTGATTTTAATACTTAAATTTTTCATTGTTTAACTCTCAAAATCATCCTTGTATTTATCCCTAACCTTTAAAAACTCATCCAAGTTATCAAAGAATATTTTTATTAAATTTGGGTCAAAGTGTTTCCCACTTTGCTCTTTAAAGAAGTCTAATATTTTTTCTAAAGACCAAGCTTTTTTATAAACTCTATCACTTCCTAAAGCATCAAATACATCTGCTATTGCTGTTATTCTTCCATAGATGTGAATATTTTCACCCTTTAAGCCTTGAGGATAACCAGACCCATCCCATTTTTCATGGTGAGTATAGGATACAACTGCTGCTGCTTTTAAAATAGGTCTTGTTGAATTTTTTAAGATTTCATAACCTATTTCAGCATGGGTTTTCATAATCTCCCATTCATTTTCATCTAGTTTTCCAGGTTTATTTAATATCTCATCAGGAATCCCTACTTTTCCAATATCATGCATTGGTGAAGCAGTAAACAAGCAACTCTCTTCTTCTTTTGATAAACCATATTTACGTGCAAGTATCTTTGAATAGTTTGCCACTCTTTTTACATGATTTCCAGTCTCTTTACTTCTAGTTTCCCCTACCTCTCCAAGTCTATAGATAAGCTCTCGTTGAGTATCTTCTAACTCTTTATGAAGATTCTCTATATCTGTAATATCATGTCTTACGCCCATGTATTCATAAACCTCTCCATTTCTGTCTAAAAGAGGATATGAAATAGCTTTACAATAGAAGATTGAGCCATCTTTCTTTTGATTGATAATTTTCTTTTTTAAAACTTTTTTCTCTGCCATTGATTCAAACATAGAGTTAATATCTTTTTCATACTCTTCTTCTGAAATACTTTTATCTCTTAAAATAGAGTATGGTTTACCTATTAATTCATCTTTAGAGTATCCACTTACTTCACAAAAAACTTCATTTACAAAAGTTATATTTCTATCTAAATCAATTCGAATAATCATATTAGATTTATCTACAATATCTTTGTATGTTTTTGCTACTCTTATAGAGTCTTTTAAATTTGTAGTGAATTTTTCATTTCTATTTTTAAAATACTCTTTTGACATCTCTAACTCAGTAATATCATTTCTTAAAGCAATAAACTCTTCAATCTGTCCATCAACATTTAAAATTGGTTTGATAATAGTATCTACAATATAATAATCACCATTTTTCTTCTTATTTTTTATTTTTCCTTGCCAAACTTTTTTATCTAAAATTGTATTCCACATCTCTTCAAAAATTTCACTTGGAGTATCTTCATGACGAATTATATTATGAGACCTTCCTAAAAGCTCTTCAATCTTATAACCTGATATCTCTTCAAAAGGTTTATTTACATAGGTAATTATTCCATTTACATCAGTTTTTGAAACAATTGATCTTTCATCAACAATACTTTTGTACTGCTCAAAAGTATTTAATATCTTTTTATTCTCTTTTTCTAAAAGAATATTTTTAGCACTCTCAATCATTATCTCTATTAAATAATTTAAATCAAGGGGTTTAGTTAAATAGTTACCAAGATTTAGTTTAATTGCTTCCATTAAGTATTCTGTGTCATTAAATGCTGTTGTGATAATAATCTTTGCATCTTTATCTATCTCTCTAATTGCATAACTCATCTCCAAGCCATTCATTTTAGGCATTTGAATATCAGTTATGATTAAATCAATTTGATTGTTTTTAAAGGTTTCTAAGCCTTCTTCTCCATTGGAAGCAATAAATAGTTTTTTTACTTTTCCTGATAAAAAAAACTCTAACTCTTCTTGGATAAACTTATCATCTTCTACATAAAGTACATTTAACTCATTTAAAAAACTTAACTCTTTTTTCATCTGAAGCATTTATTTCTCCTTAGAAATAGGAACTGAAATAGTGAACTTAACTCCACCATCAATATCTTTAGCACTTAAGTTCCCATTCATGCTCTTTTCTATTATCATCTTTGACATATATAAACCAATACCCGTACCATTCTCTTTTGTTGAAAAATATGGGTCAAAAATTTTTGGGAAAATCTCTTTTGGAATACCACCTGCATTATCTTTTAATATTAAGTCAATGCTATTTTCATCTTTAATTAACTCTATTTTTATCAATGGATTTTCAATATCTTTTTCAATAAAACTATCTTTTGAATTAGTCAAAATATTTACAATTACCTGAGAATATTCATTTTCATAACCATATGCAATATTTTCATTATCATGGGCTTTAAAATCAATTTTTATATTTAAATTATTAAATGAAGCATCTATAATTCTCAATGCCTTTTTAACAGTTTCATTTATATCAAAACTATGTTTGATTTTTTCAGGCTTAAAAAAGTTTCTAAAATCATCAATTGTTTGTGACATGTTTAAAGTTAAAAAAGTGATTTTCTTTACACTTCTTTCCATTTGTTCATCGGTTAACTGTTTATTTTTATACAAGAAATCTAAGTTTTGAACATTTAAACTAACTGCATTTAAAGGTTGTCTCCATTGATGAGCAATATTTGATATCATTTCACCTAAAGCTGCAGACCGTGATTGTTGTATTAATAATGCCTCATTTGTTTTTCTTTTAGCTAACTCTTCTTGAACTCTTTGTTCTAATTTTTCATTTAATTGTTTTAACTCTTTATTTAAATGATATGCTTCTTTTATTCTTAATAGTGCATATACTATTAAAAAAGGAGAAAGTATTAATAGCAATAAAAATACTTCATCTAATTCATACTCTTCATGGGACTTTAAATAAGATATAAGTGCTTCAAAGCCATCATAACTTCCAAGAATAAGCCAAAGGATTAATCCTAAAATAAGGACTATCACTAAGTCACGAGTTGTATTTAGTTTATCAATCATATGCTAACCCAATTTAGTAATTGTTAATAATACCATATTAAATGTAACATATTTATTTACAGTTTAAAAGATATAATTATTTTAATATAAAAAAGTAAGGAAAACCTTACTTTTTCTTTAGCATATATTTTAGGGGGATTTTATTTAGTATCGTCTTTAGTAGAACTATTTTCATCAGTTAAAGATGTAGTATCTTCTTCAACTGTATTAGTTTCTTCAGTAGTGTTTTCTTTAGTTTCAGTATTCTCTTTTTCTGAAGATTCTTCATCTTCATCTTCATTTAAAGCTTCAGTATGTAAATCTTCATCTTCAAAAACAACTCCACCGTTTTCTTTGATAATCTCTCTTACTCTTTCACCAGAGATAACTTCAATATCAAGTAATTCAGCTGTCATTTGCTCAATTGCTTCTTTATGGTCTCTTAACTCTTGTAATACTGCTTCATATCTTTCATTTAATACAGTCTTAACATGGTCATCAAGATTTTTTGCCATCTCATCTGAGAAGTCTTTTTGAGTTTGTCCACCTAAGAATTGGTTTTGTCTTTTTTCTAAAACCATAAGACCTGCAACATCACTCATTCCATAAATAGATGCCATTGACTTAATAATATCAGTAGCTCTTTCAAGGTCATTTCCAGCACCTGTTGAAATCTCACCAATAAATACTTCCTCAGCTGCTCTACCACCAAGTAGTGTATCAACTTCAGCTATTAGCTCATGTTTTTGCATTAAGTATTTGTTCTCTTCTGGAGTATTAAGTGTATATCCTAAAGCTGCTAAACCTCTTGGTACAATTGATACTTTATTTACTTTTTTAGCACCTTTTGTAATCTCTGCAATTAATGCGTGACCTGATTCATGGTAAGCAACAATCTTTCTCTCTTTTGGAGAAATTCTTCTTGATTTCTTTTCAAGTCCTGCAATTTGTCTTTCAACTGCTTCTTTGAAATCACTTGGGTCAACTTGATCTTTTTTAGCTCGACCTGCTAAAAGTGCTGCTTCATTAATGATATTTGCTAAGTCTGCACCAGCAAGACCTGCTGTCATTTTAGCTACTTCTTTTAAGTCAACATTTTTACCTAATTTTACATCTTTAATATGAACTTTAAGAATTTCAATTCTTCCTTCATAGTCAGGCTTATCAACTAAAACTTGTCTATCAAATCTTCCTGGTCTTAATAATGCTGGGTCAAGAACCTCTGGTCTATTTGTAGCTGCTAATACAATAACAGGAGCAGCTTCAGTTGAGAAACCATCCATTTCAGCAAGAAGTTGATTTAGAGTTTGTTCTCTCTCATCATTTCCACCCATTGGTCCACCAGATGCTCTACTTTTACCAATTGCATCAATCTCATCAATAAAGATAATTGCAGGAGCTGCTTTTTTAGCTTGCTCAAAAAGGTCTCTAACTCTTGAAGCACCAACACCAACAAACATTTCAATAAATGCAGAACCAGAAACAGATAAGAATTCAACATCTGCTTCACCAGCAACTGCTTTTGCTAATAATGTTTTACCAGTACCTGGAGGTCCTACTAATAGAACACCCTTTGGAATTTGAGCTCCAAGTTTTACATATCTTTCAGGGTCAGATAAGAAGTCTACAACTTCTTGTACTTCTTCTTTTGCCTCTTTATTTCCAGCCATATCTTCAAATTTAACATTTGGCTTTTCAGAATTAATCATTTTCTTAGAGCTTCCGATTCCTAGAATTCCTCCAGAACCTCCACCCATAGATTTAGACATTCTTCTTGCTAGGAACATCCAAATTGCAAAGAAAATAAAGATTGGTAAAACCCATCCAAATAGTACATCTGCTAATAAATTCTCTTCATTGATACCACCATAAGAGATACCTTTTTCTTCTAATGAAGGAATTAAAGTATTATCTGGAACTACTCTTCTTACTGTATAAGTAGTAACTTGTCCATTTGCTGGTTTACTTACTGCTTTAATTTGAGTATTTCCAATTCCTACATATTGGATACTTCCAGTAGAAATTAATTTCTTAAGTTCTGAGTATGCAATAGTTTGCTTTTTAGCTTGTCCATAAGCAGCAATATTTTGATTTGCTACAGTACCCATTTGAGAGTTACCCTCAGGGAATAATGTTTTAAATACAAAAATAGTAACTATTGAGAAAACAACAAATACTAATAATGGATTATTATTAAAAAAGTTATTGTTATTATTGTTGTTATCTTGGCCATTTTTATCTGGTCGATTCTTCATTTAAATTAACTCCTGTTTTTTAAATATTACTGTTATCCACTCATTTTTATGAATAAGCTCTAACTGCTCTAAGTCTTTAAATTTTCTAAGTACCTTATCTTTATGTTTATCTAAAATACCTGATATAACTAGTATACCATCATCTTTTAAGCATTTTTTTAAATCATTATGAATAAATACTAATACGTCTGCAACGATATTTGCAATTACCATGTCATATTTTTTATCTTTAACATTGTTTGCAGAACCTACCCATGAATTATTAAAAGTAGTACTATTAAGTTCAAAGTTTGATGCAGTATCTTTAATACAAACTTCATCTGTATCACAAATATCTACTTTACAACCCAACTTAGAAGCTCCAATTGCTAAAATACCACTTCCTGTTCCCACATCAATTACTTCATAATCTTCTTTTGCATAAGAACTAATTGCTTCAAGGCAAGAAGATGTTGTTTCATGGTGACCTGAACCAAAAGATAAAGCAGGGTCAATGATAATATCTATTTTATCATCTCTTTTTTCTTCCCAAGAAGGTCTTACAAAAAATTTCCCTACTTCAACTGATTTTACAGACTCTTGATACTGTTTTATCCAGTCTTCATTCTCTTTTTTTGTTAAGGTCATTTTACAGTTGATATTAACTGCTTGAGAGAATTTTTCAATTCCCTCTTTTATATCTTCTAAATCATCTTCACTTCTAGCAATAATTTTTCCATCAAACTCTTCTATTGCTTCGTTAGTTAATGCTGCAACTAGGTCAAGGAAAACTTCATAATTTTCTTCTGGCTCAACTATTAACTCATAATAATAATCTGTCAATTTGTTCCTTAAAATTTAAATAGTAGCTATTCTAACTAAATAGCTTTTAAAAAAAGTTTTCTATCATATCTCGCATGACTTTTTCATCATTTATACGATTAATTATATCTCTAAACTCTGCTGCACCTTGATAACCTTTAGAGTATGAATGAAGCAGTTTTCTAAACATAACTGCTCCATGAATACCATGAAAATCAATTACTGCATCAAAGTGCTCTAAGATAATTTCTCTTTTTTTATCTGCACTAATATCTTCAATTCCATGCTTTAGTTGATAGAATACCCATGGTTTACCAATTGCACCACGTCCAATCATTACACCATCTGCATTAGTATACTTTAATACCTCTTGAGCTTTCGTGTAGTCTTTTATATCTCCATTTGCAATAACGGGAATTGATACAGCTTCTTTCATAGCTTTAATTGCATCATAATCAACAGGAGCTTTATATTTTCCTGCTCTTGTTCTACCATGAACAGATACAAAGTCAACACCACAAGCTTCAACTGCTTTTCCAATCTCTACTGGAATTTTTGTATCAACCCCTAGTCTTACTTTTGCACTAGTATATTGTTTTTTAGAGTATTTTTTTACTGTACCTAAAATCTCTTCTAGTTTTTTCAAATCACCTAGAAGGTTAGAACCTGAACCATGATTAAATACTTTAGGAGCAGGACAACCACAGTTTAAATCAATACCATCAATTCCTTCTATATCATTTAAGATTTCAACGGCATCTCTTACTAGTTCTGGTTTATTTCCAGCTATTTGAACAATATATGGATCTTCTTGTGGAGATTTTTCAATCATTTTTCTTGTTTTTTCTGATTTATAAACAAGGGCATTTGAAGAAATCATTTCAGAAATAGTTACGTCTGCACCAAATTTTTTAACAACAGATCTAAAAGGTAAGTCTGTATATCCTGCTAGTGGTGCCAGCACAATAAGTGGCTGGCTAAAGTCAATTTTTTTTGTCATTATTAGTTTATGTTAGTTATGTCTTCTAAAGAGTAGTGTTTACCCGCATCTTTTAAATCTAGTACAGCTCTAATAGCTTTATGTTCATCATCATTGTATCCTGATAATAAATCTTTTAGCTTCTCAATCATTTCAAGCTCTAATAGAATATAAAAATATGCACCAGCGGCTGCTTCATTATCATTTGATAATGTTTCAAAAAGGTCTAATAGTTTGTCTGGATTTAATGCATCTTTGTATAATTTTGCAAGAGTTAAAAACTCTTGTTCTGTATAATCTAAACTTTTAGTAATCTTTTGTATTTCTTCTTTAGATAATCCAAATTCTGAATTATCAATATCTTTTAAAAATAGTTTTAAAGCCATGTCTTTTGTAAGTTTTACATTTGAGTAAACCTTTTTAACAGTAGTCATGCTTTTGTTTTCTAATACTGTATAAAATGCTGCTTTTACAACTTCTTCTGCAAAATTATCTTGTTTTTTTAATACATCAACAGCATAATCAATTTGTTCATTGATTTTATTAATTAAATTCTTTTTAGCTAAGGCTGAATCAGGATTAAGTTTTAAACTCTTATCAGCAATATGCTTACCTGATTCAATATCTTTTATTGAAGCTACAATAGTATTTAACTCTTCATTTGAAGAAGTAAATGTACCTTCTTTTACAGAGATATCTAACTGTTTTAAAATTGAAGCAAGGTTTTTATAGCCTTGAGTTTTAAATCTTCTTTTATCTTCTTTTTGAAGTAATAAAGACTTGATTGTTTCTACAATTGATTCTTCATCTTTGATAAAACCTCTTGTTTTGAAGAAGTTTAATGAACCATAAAATACTAAATGTAGAACTGTAAAAAAGAATAATGCTGCAACTGGAATTATTATCCATAAAACAGTTGGTAACTGCATAGTATAATCTAAAACTGTAATTTCGTAACTACCACTTTCTACACTATAAACATAAAGTGCTACAGCAATTATTAATAAAAGGGAAAACCCTATATATTTTTTAAGTCCCACATAAAATCCTTTTTATTATTGTTCTTTTTCGTGAATCTCTCTACAAGGAGTACAATACTTTGCAAATGGTTTTGCTCTAAGTCTTCCAATAGCAATAGACTCATCACACATTTCACAAGTACCATAAGTACCTTTTTCAATTCTTTTTAATGCGTCTTCAATCTCATTTAACTCTTTAATTTGTTGGTTAGCGATAATCCCTTCCTTAAAACTATCACTTGAAACCTCTGCATAATCATACTCATCATTACACTCAGAGTTTTTTAAAGAATCGATACTATCTCTACTACCTTGAATGTTTTGAGTGATTAAATCTCTTCTTTCGACAAGAATATTTTTCAACTCTTCAATCTGTTTTGCATTAGCCATATTATACCTTATTTAAAAAATTTTGCAATTATACTGAAAATATTATAAATTATTTATGATATGGATGATTGTTCTTTATAGCAAGGCCTCGGAAGATTTGTTCTAATAAAACTACAGTTACAACTTTATGTGCCATAGTTAAATCACTAAGACTAATTACACTTTGACATTTATTTAAAAAGTCCCTTTCAAAGCCGTATGCTCCGCCTATGAAAAAGTTAACTTCACTATCATTTGAAATCATTTTTGAGAATTTAAAGCTATCAACTTTTTTTCCAAGAACATCAAGTGCTATACAATGTCCATTTAGATATTTTTCAAAAGCTTGTGTATAAGATTTTTGTGCTTCATTTTGAGATATATTTTGAGCTTTTGCAATATTTTTATCGAAGATATGATGAACTTCAACCTTTGCATACTTTGAACACATTTTAATAAACTCTTTATTTAATTTATCAAAATCATCACTACTAGGTTTTACTATTGCATATATATTTATTTTCATGAGAGATAAAATAGAAATCCCAAAAGGGATTCTATTAAAAAATTAGCTAACTTGGCTATCTTTGTAGAACATTGTTAAAAGATCAGATAGAGTTTTCTTCATATCACTTCTATTAACAACCATATCAATTGAACCTTTTTCTAATAAGAATTCAGCTCTTTGGAAACCTTCTGGTAAATCTGCACCAATAGTTTGTTTAATAACTCTTTGTCCAGCAAATCCAACTAATGCACCTGGTTCTGCCATAATAATATCACCTAAGAAAGCAAATGAAGCAGAAACACCACCCATAGTTGGATCAGTTAAAACTGAGATATAAGGAAGTTTTGCTTGGTCCATTTTCTTTAGTGCTGCAGATGTTTTTGCCATTTGCATTAAAGAGAAAGTTGATTCTTGCATTCTAGCTCCACCTGAAGCAGAAACAATAATTAAACCTTGGTGTTTTTCCATAGCTCTATTTACAGCTCTAACAATTTTTTCACCTTCAACAGAACCTAAAGAACCACCCATAAATGCAAAGTCAAATACAACTACTTGTACTGGTAAACCATTGATTGTACACTCACCACTAATAACAGCAGAAGTTCTACCTGTTTTCTTTTCAGCTTCGTCAACTCTTTTTTTATAAGATTTTTTATCAACAAATTTTAAAGGATCTATAGGTTTTAAATCAGCATCATACTCAACAAAAGAGTCACTATCTGCTAAAATCTCTATTCTTCTTTTAGCTCCAATTCTCATGTGAAAATTACATTTTGGGCATATATTGTTTTGATTTTCAACCTCTTTAAAGAACATTAAAGATGAACACTCTGGACATTTAATCCAGTGTGTTGGTGCATCTTTTTTAGTTGCTTGTTGTTCTTTATTATCAAATGAAATTTTACTAAATAAGTTTTTTAAATCCATTATAAATCCTTTTTAAAATTTATCTTTTTAAATATTTTTTAATTTCTCAACTTCGTCAAGTTTTTCCCAAGGATAATCACTTTGACCAACTTGTCCTCTTGAAGCTACATCAGCATAAAGGAAAGTTTTTTCACTTGGTTTATCTAAACCAAATTTTTCTGTAATCCATCTTGGAGTTAATGAGTACTCATCCATTACAATTTGAGACAGTTTATCATCATCAAATTTAGTATAAGTACCCATTGTATCAACTGCTACTGAAGTTGGTCTTGCAACTCCTATTGCATATGAAATTTGAACAATTGCTTTTTTAGCAAGTCCTGCTGCAACAATATTTTTTGCAATCCATCTAGCAGCATATAATCCAGATCTATCAACTTTTGTATAATCTTTTGAAGACTGAGCTCCACCACCAATAGGTGAATAACCACCAAAAGAGTCAACAATAAGTTTTCTTCCAGTTAATCCTGAATCATGTAATGAAGAGTGAGATACATATCTTCCTGTTGGATTAATATGAATAATAGTCTCATCTTTGTTATACATATCAGTTGGTAATCCAGTATCATCAATTAAACCTTGAATTAACTCTCTTACCTCTTCAATTGGCATACCATCTACTGATGGTGCACTTACAACAATTGTATGAATTTTTTGAGGTTTACAATTCTCAAAATTCTCTTTTGTACCATAATCAACAGTAACTTGAGTTTTAATATCAACTCCAAGTTTTTGATTATGTTTTAATGCATAGTTATATACTTTATCACAAAGCATTCTAGCATAAGTAATTGCTGCAGGCATTAAATCTGCCGTTTCATTTGAAGCGAAACCAAACATAATTCCTTGGTCACCTGCTCCAATATCACCTGTTTCTTGGTCAACACCCTGAGAAATATCAGGAGATTGTTGGTTTAATAAAACTTGTACTTCTACATCATCAGGATGAAGGCATTGCTCTTTTGTAAAAGCAGACTTACCGTCATAACCAATTTTTGCTAAAGCATCTTTTACTAGTGTTTCATATTCTTCTTGTGAAAGTTGGCATTTTGACTTAACCTCTCCACCAATAACAACGTGCTTACCAGCAACAAAAACTTCTGAAGCAACTCTTGAATTAGAGTCTTCAATAATAAGTTTGTCAACTATAGTATCAGCAATGATATCTGCACATTTGTCTGGGTGTCCTGGGCTTACAACTTCACTTGTAAATAAGTAGCTTGTTTTGTTTTCCATTTTTGTTTTCCTATTTTGTTTTCCATTTTTGTTTTCCATCAAATACATACTTATCTTTTATCTTTAAACTACACTAAAAAAATAAAAAATTAATATTTATTCAACAGTTACTGACTTAGCCAAGTTTCTTGGCATGTCAACATCGTTTCCTAATCGTATTGAGATCTCCATTGATAGAAGTTGCAATACAACTAACATTTCAAAAAACTCTAACATATAATGATCAGCTTTTTGAGTTTTTATAAAATCATCACTAAGTTCAAACTCTAAAGGAGAAATCGTACAAATAGTAGAATCTCTAGCACTTAACTCTTCAACATTAGATTTGATTTTGTCATATAATAAATTTTCAGGCATTAAAGCAATCGTGAATAACTCAGGATCTGCTAATGCGATTGGACCGTGTTTCATTTCACCTGCTGGATATCCTTCTGCATGTAAATATGAAATTTCTTTTAATTTTAAAGCACCTTCAAGTGCTAATGGGAAAAAGACATCTCGTCCTATAAAGAAAAAACCATGGCCATGAAGATATCGTTTTGATAATCTTCTTGTTTTTTCATGCATTTTATCACTTACAATAAGTGACTTTGGAACTTCTCTTAATGCATGAATCTCTTTTTGTAAAGTTTCTGATGAAATCTTATCATTTTGCTTAGCAAAATATAAAGAAAGCATCCATAAAACTACTGTTTGAGTAGAGAAGGCTTTTGTTGAAGCAACACCTTTTTCTATTCCTGCCCTTGTAAGAATAGTATTATCTGCAAGTCTAGTCATAGAAGAGTTATCAACATTACATACAACTAAAGTTTTAAGTCCTGCATTTTTTGCCATCTTTAAAGCTTCTAAGGTATCTGCGGTTTCACCACTTTGAGAGATAACTATAAATAGACTGTTTTTATTTAAAAGTGGTTCTTTATATCTAAACTCACTTGCAATAACAACATTACATCTAATTTTTGAAAGTCTTTCAAAAAGATATGAAGCTGTGATTCCCGCATGATATGAAGTTCCACATGCACAAATATTTATCTCTTCAATTCCTTCTAAAATAGAAGGGTCAAGCTCATCAAATAAAATCTCTTCATCTTGAATTCTTCCAAGCATACAATCACTTACAACATTGCTTTGCTCATAAATCTCTTTTTCCATAAAGAATCTAAAACCATCTTTTTGAGCAAACTGTTTTGAAGAAGGTAAAGAACTCCAT
Organism: Arcobacter sp. F155; assembly: GCF_004116455.1. Classification (NCBI taxonomy): domain Bacteria; kingdom Pseudomonadati; phylum Campylobacterota; class Epsilonproteobacteria; order Campylobacterales; family Arcobacteraceae; genus Arcobacter; species Arcobacter sp. F155. The sequence continues at coordinate 11,132 of NZ_PDJU01000012.1, read as the reverse complement.
AAGTAATCATCACTGAAAAACTCAATTCCCTTTGAAGTTGCAATTCCTCCAACTCCGTCTTCTAAATAAACAACATCATTTGCAAGTCCAATTAAAGGAGCATCTGAAGAAGCGAATAAAACTTCACCCTCTTCTTTGCCCTTTGCAATAATTAAGGGGCTTCCATGCTTAAAGAAAAATATTTTTTCAATATTTGCTTTTGTAATTAAAAGAATAGAAAAAGCACCTTCAAGTCTCTCAATAGTTTGATTAAAGGCTTTATCTTCATCATTACAAAGATTATAATAGTTTTCAAAAAGGTGAACTATTACTTCTGTATCTGTTTGAGATACAAACTTATGACCTTTTTCAAGAAGCTCATCTTTTATCTCTTTATAGTTTTCAATAATTCCATTATGAACTACATAAGAAAACTCACCTAAGTGAGGGTGAGCATTAAGTTCTGTTGGCTTTCCATGTGTTGCCCATCTTGTATGACCTATTCCTATTGAATATGTATCAAGATTTGCTTTTTCAACTTTCTCTTTTAAGTTTGATAATTTTCCTAAAGCTTTAAAAACATCTATTTTTTCTTTATTTAAAAGTGCAATTCCTGCAGAGTCATATCCTCTGTATTCAAGCTCTTTTAAACCATCTAATAAAATCTCAGTAGTATTTTGCTTTCCTATATATCCAACTATTCCACACATTATTTAATTGCCTTAAACCTTTTTAAAATCAGATATTTTATCTTAAAAGTTCTAAATTGTTACTTTATTGATTAAGTAGTGTTATTAACTCATCATGGATTAAACCATTTGAAGCCACTATATACTTATCTTCAAATAAAGTATATTTATCTCCACTTAGGTTAGTAAACTTACCACCAGCCTCTTCTAAGATAATAATTCCAGCACTTACATCCCAAGCTTTTAGATTCATTTCATAATAACCTTCATAAGTTCCACGTGCTATAAAGCATAAATCAATTGCCGCACTTCCAAGTCTTCTTATATCTTGACATCTTGGAAGAATTATTCTTATTTTTTCAATTACATCATTTAAATCATCTTGATTTGTACTATTACTATATGGAAATCCTGTAGCTAATAAAGATTTTTGAAAATCATTCTCTTTTGAAACTTCTAATTTTTTACCATTTAAAAAAGCACCTTCACCAACTTCTGCTTCATAAAGTTCATCTAATATTGGGTTATAAACTATTCCAATATATGGCTCTTTATCTTTATATACTCCAACTGAAATACAAGTATGAGGTACTTGATTTACAAAGTTAGTAGTCCCATCAATTGGGTCAACTATAATTGAATCTTTAAATTCAATATTTTTATTATCTGATTCCTCAGCAATAATATTAAAATCAGTAAACTCTTTTGAAAACTTCTCTTTTAAGAACTCTTCAACTGCCACATCATATTTAGTAACTAAATCTTTTTTTGCTTTAAAGTTCACTTCTTTATTTGAAGAATATCCATCTTTTAATATCTTTCCTGCTTCTTTTATGATTTCTATTAGTTTTTCTTTCATTTTATCTTCCATTAAAATAGTTTTAGGCATTTTAACAAAAATTTGTTACACTAAAATTAATATATTTTAAGAGGTTCTATGAAAAGCTTTATTCCTATTTCAAATAATAATTTTACTTTTGATTCATGTTCTAACTGTAATGCAAACTGTTGTGATGGAAGAAAAGGAACTATTTATTCTCAAGTTTTAAAAGAAGAGTTTGAAAAGACGTATAAAAACTTTCCTATATTATTTATCTTTGGTGAGCTTGGTTTTTGTAAGCCAGTTATACTTTTAACAAATGGAAAAGAGTTTTGCTTTTACCAACAAAATCATATGTGTAGCATCTATGAAGATAGACCAACTGTATGTAGAACATATCCCCTTAGCCCAAATTTGGATAATCAAATTTATATTGATATCACTTGCCCTGAAGTAAATAAAGGAAATAGCTTTTTGATAAAAAATGAAAATATTATTATGGACTCATATAAAAACTCTATTTTTGATAATTATCAAGATAAATATATAGAAACACATTTTGAATTTGAAACTCTTGATAAGAAAGATTTTGAACTAGCTATTACAATCAATGATGTAATCTTTTATAAATATATTGGAGATAATGACTCTTTATATATAAACCTACACAAAAAATCTTTAGATAACTTACAAAAGTACTTTTAGTCTACACAATAATTAAATAAAACTGTAATAAAATAGTAAGCTTAAAAGGAAGAAGAATGAATCAGTTTACTATTTATGACCTATTAAACTTAAAAACACGTACCTATATTTATTTGATGTCTTTGACTTCACTTGTTTTTTTACAAACTTTCTGTACAAATGTTTGCCCATTTATAGATGGCCTAAGACCTGAGCAACTTTTTAGAAACTTAGTTTTCATATTTATTGCTCACTTGATATATAGAGAAATTCTTTATTACTCATTTAGAAATCAAAGAAAAAACATTTCCCTACCTAGGCAAGCTTATTTTTTAAGTATGATTTCATGGGTACTTGCTGGATGTACTGCTTTTATACTACATGATACACTATATCCAGAGTTTCCTATTTCAAGTCACTTAAAAATATTTTCTAGTTATATCACACTTGGAGCAGCCATTCTTTCTCAAATAGAGTATATACTGTTTGAAAAAAGATATAAAGAGATTTCAAAAAACTCTAATTTTACTATTTTTAATGAAAAGATTTCTCAAAGAATTATTGAAACCTTTTTAATATTTACTATAGCACCTATTGCAACTTTATTATTAATAGTAAGAAGATTTAACCTTGATGGTGTAGTTGATATGCATGTTACTCTTGAAATGGTTTATATTGGTTTACTTATGATTATGTCAGCAATTGTACTTGCAATAGTTTTTGGAAGAGTTTTAAAAGAAGATACTAAAACAATTATGTCAAATATTAAAAATATAGAAAATGGAAACTATATAAATACAAAAGTAATAAATAGACCAGATGAACTTGGTGAAATTTCATATGCTATTAAAAATATGTCTTCATCAATAAATGAAGGCTTAAACAAAATAAATAATCTTAACGAAGAGATAATAAGTACACAAAAAGAAGTTGTTTATGCAATGGGTGAAATCGCTGAAACAAGAAGTAAAGAGACAGGAAATCACGTAAAAAGAGTTGCTGAATACTCTAAAATTCTAGCATTAAAATTAGGTTTACCAGAAAAAGAAGCTGAGCTTTTAAAACTTGCTAGCCCAATGCATGATATTGGAAAAGTTGGAATTCCAGACAATATACTAAATAAGCCTGGAAAATTAACAGTTGAAGAGTTTGAAGTTATGAAAACACATGCCCAATTAGGTTTTGATATGTTAAAACACTCTGATAAACCAATATTAAAAGCAGCAGCTATTGTTTCAAAAGAGCATCATGAAAAGTACAATGGAAAAGGTTATCCAAAAGGGCTAAAAGGTGAAGAGATACATATCTATGGAAGAATAACAGCAGTTGCAGATGTCTTTGATGCCTTAGGAAGTGATAGAGTCTATAAAAAGGCTTGGGATGATGAAAAAATATTTAATCTTTTTAAAGAAGAAACAGGAGAACACTTTTGTCCTAAAGTTATTGATGCCTTCTTTAGTAGTCTTGATGAAATATTTGAAATAAGAAAAAGGTTCAAAGATACATAAAAAACTACTCTATAAATTTATTTGTTTTTAAGTTTATTAGGAGCATAATTGTTATTAAGAAAACAATCTTGGAGGTGCAAATGACGAAGGATCTTCTATTTTAGTATTGTTAAAATTAAGACTTAAAAAATTTACTACAGAGTGAATTTTATAAATATGAGTTTTATTTATAAAGATAAGAAAGAGAGGGAAAAGGTTTGAAATCTTTTCCCTTTTTTTATGGGGAAATTTATAGACTTCAACTAGATTTCCTTACGGACACGGTGGTGCTAAAGCACATCACCTTAGTCTGCGAAAAGGATGAAAGCCAAACTATTGGCTTTCATTTATTCCTTTTCTTACATCATACCAGGCATTCCACCCATTCCACCCATGTCAGGCATAGCTGGAGCTGCTGGAGCATCAGCTTTAATATCAGTTACTGTAGCTTCAGTAGTTAAAAGTAAAGATGCAACTGATACAGCATTTTGCATTGCAACTCTTTCAACTTTAGCTGGGTCAACAATTCCTGCTTCGAACATATCAACATACTCACCAGTAGCAGCGTTGAATCCAAAGTTTTCATTGTCAGCTTTTTCAACTTCATTTACTACAACACCAGCATCAAATCCAGCATTTGTAGCAATTTGTTTCATAGGTGCTTTAATAGCTCTTAATACAATATCTGCACCAATTTGCTCATCACCATCTAATTCTAAAGATACTTTAGATGCAGCTCTAATTAAAGCAGCTCCACCACCGATTACAATACCTTCTTCAACAGCAGCTCTTGTTGCAGATAATGCATCATCAACTCTGTCTTTTTTCTCTTTCATTTCTGTTTCAGTAGCAGCACCTACTTTGATAACTGCAACACCACCAGAAAGTTTTGCAAGTCTTTCTTGTAATTTTTCTCTATCATAGTCAGAAGTTGTATTTTCAATTTCTGCTTTAATTTGGTTAACTCTTCCAGTTACTTTTTCAGTCTCACCAATACCATCTACAATAGTAGTGTTATCTTTATCAATAACAACTCTAGCAGCAGTTCCTAAGCAAGAGAAATCAGCAGTTTCAAGTTTCATTCCCATCTCTTCAGAAATAACTGTACCATTTGTTAATACAGCAATATCTTCTAACATAGCTTTTCTTCTATCACCAAAACCTGGAGCTTTAACAGCTGCAATATTTAAAGAACCTCTTAATCTATTTACAACTAATGTAGCTAATGCTTCACCATCTACATCTTCTGCAATAATTAATAATGGTCTACCAGCTTGGTTAACTGATTCTAAAATTGGTAACATCTCTTTTAAGTTAGAGATTTTTTTGTCATATAAAAGAATAAATGGGTTTTCCATTTCAGTAATCATTTTTTCAGAATTAGTTACAAAGTATGGTGATAAATAACCTCTATCAAACTGCATACCTTCAACAACATCTAGCTCATCAGAAATACCTTTTGCTTCTTCAACAGTAATAACACCATCTTTTCCAACTTTGTCCATTGCTTCAGCAATCATAGAACCAATAGCTTTGTCAGAGTTTGCTGAAATAGTAGCAACTTGCTCAATCTCAGTTTTATTTGCAACTTCTTTAGAAGAAGCTTTTAAATTAGCAAGAATTGCTTCAGCTGCTTTATCCATACCTCTTTTTAAAGTAATTGGGTTTGCACCAGCAGTTACATTTCTAAGACCTTCTTTAAAAATAGATTGTGCTAAAACTGTAGCAGTAGTTGTACCATCACCTGCTTCATCAGCAGTTTTTGAAGCAACTTCTTTTACAAGTTGTGCACCCATGTTTTCTAATGTATCATCAAGCTCGATTTCTCTTGCAACAGATACACCATCTTTTGTAATAGTTGGAGCACCAAATGATTTTTGTAAAAGTACATTTCTACCTCTTGGTCCCATTGTAACTTTTACTGCATCAGCTAACTTCTCAACACCTGTAAATAATCTATTTCTTGCATTGTCACTAAAAGTAATCTCTTTTGCCATCTTACATAACTCCTATAACGTTTTCAATATCTAATACTAAGTAATCTTCACCTTCTAATGAAAGTTCAGTTCCTCTAAATTGTTCAAATACGATAATGTCACCTTCTTTTAATTCTGATACTTCAGAACCAACAGCAACTACTTTTGCAGTATTTGGTTTTTCTTTTGCAGAATCAACTAGGATAATTCCGCTCGCAGTTTTTTCTTCAACTTCAGTTCTTTGAGCAAGAACTCTTTTTCCTAATGGTTTAAAATTCATTTAATTCTCCTATAAATTTTTTTAATTTAAAAATTTTAGCACTCAAAAATTTAGAGTGCCAAATTTTATAAAATTTTTGCTAATTTGTCAAGAGGTGTGAGTATATTTGACTAAAGCTTTATGAATTGTGCCTAAAAAGGTACTTTGTAAGTAGTTCATCTAAATTTTCTTTTAGATTTGTATCAAAAGTATTTAAAGTATTTTCACATTTTTTAGCTAATTTATCTGCTGCCTCTTTTGCACCTGCTAATCCTAAAAGATTTACAAAAGAGTTTTTTGCCTCATCATTTTGTGTAGTCTTTCCAGCTTCTTCTTCTGTTTGTGTTTCATCTATAATATCATCTTGAATTTGAAATAGTAATCCTAAATCAATTCCAAAGTTATATAATTTTTCTTGTGTTTCTAAATCATATTCGGCAATTATAGCACCCATTTTTAAACTTCCAGCAATAAGCTTAGCAGTTTTATTAGTATGCAAAAACTCTAACTGATCAAGTTCTAATCTTTTGTTTTCATAGAAACAATCAATTGCTTGCCCAATAATCATTCCATCAATTCCACCATCACTAGATAAAGTTTTGATTAACTCAACTTTTATGTCATTGTGTAAAGGTGCATTTGCTATTTTATTAAAACTTTCTGTATTTAAAGCATCTCCAACTAAGATTGCAGTTACTTCTCCATACTTTTTATGTAAAGTTTCAAAACCTCTTCTTAAATCTGCATCATCCATTGCTGGTAAATCATCATGGATTAAAGAGTAAGTATGAAGCATCTCTAAACCTAGAGCAACATCAAGTGAATTTGGAATAAGTAAAGATTTTTTTGAGTTAACTACACTAAGAAGTAACATTGGTCTAAATCTTTTACCCCCAGCTTGAAGCATATTTGCCAATGCTTCTTCAAAGTGGGGATGAAAAGTTTTAGATTTTGGAAGGTTTTCTAAAAGGTGATTTTCAAAAGTTTCTAATAGTTTATTCATATCTAAGATTTTTGTCCAAAAGAACCAAATCCACCCATCATATTCATTGCCATTGCTTTTTTATTTTCATCGCTTTGTTTTATTACATCATTCATACAAGAGATTAAAAGAATTTGTAAAGAGTCTTTATCATCTAGTAGTGAATCATCAATTTGTAAATCAATTACTTCTGAGTTTCCATTGATTGAGATTTCAACCATACCACCACCAGCTTTAGCAGTAAAGATTTTATTGGCATTATCTTCTTTAGCTTTATCAGCCATTTCTTGAACTTGCCCCATTACATCATTTAAGTTGATTTTACTTAAATCCATTCCATCAAACATGGTCACTTCCTACTAATTCATTTGTAACTGTGTCAATATTATTTTCATCATCAACAATTACTACTGTTGGCTTATAGTTTTCTAACTCTTCTTCAGAATATGAAGCATAAGAGATTACTATAATTTTGTCACCAATTTCTACTTTTCTAGCTGCTGCACCATTTAAGCACATATCTTTACTTCCAGCTTTCCCTTTAATAACATATGTAGCAAATCTTTCACCATTGTTTACATTTACAATTTCTACTTTTTGACCTACTCTAAGCTTTGAAGCTTTCATTAAATCTTCATCAATTGTAATTGACCCAACATAGTTAAGATTTGCATCTGTAACAGTTGCCCTATGTATTTTACTATACAGCATATCAAATGTCATTTTGTCTTTTCCCTTTTACTCTATTGAGCTAAATTTATAGGTTCTCCCCAGAACTGTTCTGGGATTAAATATTCCGCTACAGGATTACCACCTATAATATGTTCATCTACTATTTTATCTAGTTTTTCCTTAGATAGATTACTATACATATAGTGCCCTGGCTCTACCATCATTACTGGTCCCATTTGACATCTACCTAGACATGAAGTTCTAATTGCTTGAACTGGTCCCATAACACCTTTTTGCATTAATGTTTGAGCAAGATGATTAAACAAATCTTGAGTTTGTTCATTTACACATGAAGGCTTAGGCATTCCAGGAGGTGCACTTTGTTCACATTTAAATATGTAGAACGTTGGTTGAGGCATCTGAGGCATCATATTTAATCCTTTTAAACCTATTTATAATTATTTGCTTGAATTTTAACAAATATTTATTAAAGTCATCTAAAGCATAAGTTTTAATAATGTTTTAAATCTTCAAAGAATATACTATTTGCCACATAAAATTACTAAAGGATAAGGTTAAATGAAAAAGATATTTCTTTTTTTATTTTCACTTGTGTTGTTTTTAGAAGCAAATAATCCAATTGCTACAATTAAAACTTCTCAAGGTGATATTAAAGTAGAGCTTAGAGCTGATTTAGCACCTAAAGCTGTTGAAAACTTTGTAAAACACTCAAAAGATGGATACTATAATGGAACAATCTTCCATAGAGTTATTAAAAACTTTATGATTCAAGGGGGAGACCCAACAGGAACAGGAAGAGGTGGAGAATCAATTTGGGGAAAACCATTTAAAGATGAATTCTCACCAAAAGCTCTTTTTGATAAAACTGGTGTTTTAGCAATGGCTAATGCAGGACCAAATACAAATGGAAGTCAATTTTTTATTACTACTGTTCCAACTTATTGGTTAAATGGTAGACACACTATTTTTGGATATGTAAAAGAAGGAATGGATGTGGTTAAAAAAATAGAGAATGTACCAACATCAGGAAGATATCAAGGGAATAAACCTTTAAGTGAACAAAAAATTATCTCTATTGAAATAAAATAGATTTTTAGGAAGCTTACGAGCTTCCAAAAATTCTAACTAAAACATCTTTTGGAGCTATGTTTAAAAGCTCTTTTTCTAATCTATCAACCTTTTTAGCTTCAGCTTTTGCCTTTTCTTTCCAGTATGAAAGTTTTTGAGAAACTGCTTCTGCATTTTCTACATTTTCAACTTTTTCTCTTAAAGCACTTAGTTCTTCTTCTAAATCATCAATTTCAATTTCAAAGTTAACTTTTATTTGTTTACACTCTTTTTCATGTTCACTTTCAATATTTTCAAGTTTGGTATGAAGCATTTTATTTTCTATCTTCATATCAGAGTTTTCTTTATTAACTTTTTTTACTAAGTTATGCTTCTCTTCTATAGAATTAGCTTCATTTCTAAGTCTTTTATACTCTTGCTTTAGCTTTTTGTTTTCTACTCTATATTTCTCTACAGTATAAACATATTGGTCTTTATCTGCTTTTGCAGCTTTAACCTCTTTTTTAAGGTTTTCAATCTCATAGATTAGTTTATTAATCTCATGTTGTAACTCAGCACTAGCTTCTTTACCTTTTATAAAGATTTCACCCTTATCTTTAATCAAGTGACTTTGTACTTCTCTTCTTTTTATTGCCTCTTGAGTTTCATCTTTTTGAATCATTAATGAACCAATAAACTCACCAGCGTCATTTAGTACAGCTACAACAGAAGTATTTGAAATATAGTATGTTCCATCTTTTTTAAGATTTTTTATTCTATCTTCAAACTGCTTGTCAACAGGAACTACTTTTTTGATTTTTTCATAGATTTTTTTATCAGTTTCTGGATGTCTTATTGTATCAATATCTTTACCAACTAATTCATCTTTATCAAAACCTGTAATCTCACAAAATAGTTCATTTACATGCTTTATTTTAAAGTCACTATCTGTTCTTATGACAATATTATTATTGTACATGATATCTTTATATTTTTTAAGCTCTTTAGTTTGTTGAGCTATTAAAAAATCTTGATATTTCATTAATGCAAGTTCATTAAGAACAGTCATTAATTTTCTTATATCAATTGGTTTTGTTATATACTCAAAAACTTTTAATTTTATGGCTTCACTTAAAAACTCATTATCAGAATATGCAGTTGCAAAAAGAATAGAGATATCCTTATCTGTTTCTCTTATTTTTTTTACCATCTCTATTCCACTTAGATTTGGCATATTAATATCGGCAATGATTACATCAATATCATCTTTTCTTTGCTCATAAAGTTCTAAACCTTCTTTACCATCTTTAGCAGAAAAAACATTTTGAAAGAAGTTTGATAAAAGTGATACTATCTCACTTCTAACACTTTCATCATCTTCTACGTATAGAATAGTGAGTCTTTTTAAAAGGTTCTTATCAACACTAGGCATATTAGTTACTTCTATCCAAAGATACAATTAAATTAATAAACTTAATAAAATCAAAAGGCTTTAATAAATAATCATTTACTCCAAGCTCTTTTGCTTTGTTTATGTACTCTAATTCAGTATGTGCTGACATTACTATGATTGGAAGATTTATATCTTTTTGTTTTAACTCTTCAATCATTTCAAGACCATTCATAACTGGCATATTAATATCTGTTATAATCATTGATAAATCAGGGTTCTTTTCTACTAATTCAAGCGCTTCTTCACCATTTTTTGCAGTAAGATAATTTGTATCTAGTTTATCTAAAGTATCAGATATAATCTCGATTAAATCATCTTCATCTTCTACAAAAAGAAGCTTCATCGCCCTAAGTTTTTCAATTTTTTCTTGCATTTAAAGCCTTGTTATTTTAGTTCTTCTTTGTCAACTACTGATTCAACATCCATAATTACTAACATTTGATTATTTTCTAGTCTTACAAAACCTTTTAAGTATTTTGAAGGGATTGCAGAACCCATATCAGAAACAGGAGCTAAAGATGAGATATCAATTCTTTGTACATCATCAACTTTATCAACAACTAGTCCAATCATTCTTTTATCTTCAGTAATTACTGCAATTACAGCTGTACTATCATTGTAAATTGCTTCACCAGTTTTAAACTTAATTCTAATATCTAAAATTGGTACAACTTCACCTCTTAAGTTGATTAAACCTTTTACCCAAGTTTTTGTATTTGGTAGTGTTGTAATTAACTCAGGGTAAGTTAAAATCTCTCTTATTTTTGGCAGTTCAATTGCATACTTCATTTTTCCTAATTCAAATGTCATATACTCACTTGTATTTGCATAATTTACAATTTCTTCTTCGTTGTTATTTGTGTTGTTTGTTGTATTATTTTCCATTTTTATTACCTTCCTTCTTCTTTATTCCACTGAGCATATAAAGCTTCAGCATCAGCTATTTCTTCTCTTGATGGTTTTCTTCTACAAGATAAAAACCCTTTTGTTCCATCACAACTCTCAAATGGATATACTGTTGCAAACACCCAGTAGTATCCTCCTGTTTTTGTTGCATTTTTTA